>CABYSN010000049.1 GCA_902521645.1 Planctomycetota bacterium | reverse complement strand
ATCGGGCTGGTCCTGATCATCGACCCGGGCCAGTCGATCGAAGTCCTGGTGACACTGCTCGGCTTCGCAACCCTGCTGATCGGTGCGATGCAGTTCGCCGCCGGACTCGGCCTGGCTCGACATGGTGCACGAGGCATTCTGATCACGATGGGACTGATGAGCATCGCAGCGGGCATTCTCATGCTTCTCTTCCCGCTGGCCGCCGCCTGGGTTCTCACCATCTTCTTCGGAGTCCAGTTCATCATCGCAGGATGGATTCAGATGGGCCGAGCGAATCAACTGCGCAGGATCGCTGGCTGACCGGGTGACGCGGACGGGAACACCAGGCGCAACACGATGAACGACAGCTCTCAAAAGACACGAACACCCGAACCCATCGGCGGAAGTGATGCGCCGTGGAAGGTGCTGCTGGTCACCAGCATCGCAGCGATCCTGACCGGATTCGCGGCCTGGTATTTCGTACTTGCAGAAGACTGGGGCGCGACGCTCCTTGATCGACTTCGGGGACATGACACCCTCCTCGGGTACCAGATCGACGGCCCCCTCAGGATCATTCTTCCGGCCGCCTTCATGGCCGTGATGATGATGTTGATCGTGGTGGTCCAGCGGAAATGGTTTTCGGGCACGGAGGGAACGGGAATCCCTCAGGCGATCGCCGCCTTGAAGATCGGCTCCTGCAAGGAACGTTCCATGATGCTGTCCCTTCGGATCGCGTTCGGAAAGACGATCCTGCTCACCGGCGCCCTGCTGAGTGGCATCACGGTCGGCCGCGAAGGACCCTCGGTTCATGTGGGCGCGTGTCTGATGCAGCTCTCATCCCGATTCGTTCGAATGCCACCATGGCTCATGGAACGCGGACTGATTCTCGCCGGCTCGGCCGCGGGCATCGCCGCGGCGTTCAACACCCCGATCGCAGGCGTCATCTTCTGCTTCGAGGAAGTCGGCAGGACATTCGACAAGAAGAGCGTCGCCTGCGTGATTCGAACGGTGGCTCTTGCCTGTGCCGTCGGCGTGTTCTTCATGGGGGACTACCACTTCTACACCGAAGCCAATCGAGAAGTCGCGCTCCCGCTCGGCTTTCTGAGCGGTGGCGACTGGGCCGGATTCGTCGCGGAGATCAGGCAATGGATCGCCGTCCCGATCATCGGCATCATCGGGGGCTTTCTGGGTGGATGGTTCGGACGCTTCGTCGTCTCGGCGAGCGCCTTCACCGGACCGCGACTCGTGAAGCACCCCTGGATCACTGGTGGTGTCCTGGGACTCCTGCTGGCACTCGTCGCCGTCTGTTCCTTCGGTGAAAGCTACGGTGGTGGCTACGCACAGGCCAAGCAGATGCTGGTCAGCGCCCATGAAACAGGCGCCCCCGAAGCGGTGTGGTACTACCCCATCGCGAAGGCCGGCGCGAGCTTCATCAGTCTGGTCAGTGCGATACCGGGCGGACTCTTCGACCCCAGCCTCGCCACCGGAGCCGGACTCGGACAGGTCACCTATCCGCTCTTCAGCGACTTCATCGCTCCGGGAATCGGACTGCCCCAGGTCATGATGCTCTTCATGGCCGCTTATTTCGCCGGCGTGGTGCAGAGCCCGATCACCGTCTTCGCGATCATGTTCGAAATGACCGGCGCCTATGGAATGATCCTGCCGCTGATGTTCGCCGCCATGATCGGCGCCATGGTCGCGAATCGGATCTGCGAGCCCTCGATCTACGAGGCACTGGCTCGACAGTTTCTCGTGGCGAAGAAACTCGAGCAGCTCGCACCCCCCGAAGAGGATGACTGAGAGACGAAGGACGTGCTTCGATGATCATGACCATCCTTGCGCTTGCACTCGCGATGCTTCTGATCGCGAAACTGGCCCATGATGCGGCGGGTCGCACGAAGGACGAACAGGAGACGAAGCCGGAATGGCCACAGCATGTCCTTCTGGCGGCGATGCTCGCCGTCTTGAGCGGATACGCCTGGGCCATCGAGGCGGACTCGATGCCCGCACTCGTCTGCCTGCTCGCACTGCCTTTTCCGATCTTCATGCCGGGCAGGGGAATCCCGTCCGAAAGAATCGCGAGCATCGCTCTGATCTCCGCGGGAGCGGCACTGCTGCTGTTCACTCCGGGCGCCTTGAATTCAGAAAAAGGAACCACCGAACCCATCCTCATCTTCGACGATCTCAGCCGGACGAAGGAGCTCAGGGCTCGTGCGAAGGCGTGCGAGACGACCATCGAAGTGATCATGCTTCAGCGTCGGGAACGCGGTGATGAAAAGTCCGCGGATGACATCGCTTCTCTTTCGGCTCTGAAACTGGAAGTGGAATCGATCATCCGAATGCTGGAGCGAGGCGAAGGAACGACGGCCCCCACCGATCTGCGACTTTCAAGACTCGAAGCGGTCATCGAAACGGAATTCCCGTCAGCGAACTGAGCGATTCTCGCGGCAAGGATCCCCTCGGAGACTCTGGGACGGTAAAAAACAGCACCTCACCCGAATAATCGATGGAAAAACGTCTGTTTGCACTTGATCCTTGAATTTGCTGGCATTCCTTGAATCGGTGAATGACAATATGTGAGTCACACAATCGCGAGGTGCAAGATGCGTATGAAAATCAGTGGTGCAATCACGGCAGTCTTTTTCCTGCTTGTCGCCGGGAGTCTCTCCCTGACACTTCAGGCGGGCAACACGACCATGGGCCCCGACTGGGATGAAGATTCCAATGGCGGCCGGGATGCAGGCAATACCAAGGGGACCGCTCAGGAAGTGAAGCTGGCCACCACCAATCAGGTGGCGACCATCACGGGCAAGCTCAAGGGTCAGAACGGAAACCTGGCCGGAGGCGAAGAACCCGACTATCAGGACGTCTACGCCGTCGCGATCACCGATCCCACCACGTTCGAGATCCGAACCACATCCCCGGGTGGATTCTCCGAATTCAACTCCGCTCTTTTCGTCTTCGACTCCGATGGACGACCGCTGCTGGCCAATCGAATCGCGGAACAGGGCACGCCCAGCGCATTGGTTTCGAACATCTCGACCGATGGGAGCTTCAAGATCGAACAGCCCGGCCTGATCTACATCGCGATCGCCGGCAGGGATTCCTTCCCGCTTGACGAAGATGGCAACATCGCCTTCGCATTCACGAACGATCTGACCGACATCGTCGGCCCATCCCAGAAGTTCCCCTCACCACTTGCAGGCTGGACCACCGGCGACCCCGGCGATGTCGGGTCCTACGTGATCAAGCTGAGCTCGGTCGGCCCGATTCCTCCGTTTTGCGGAGCCCCGAACGCAGGACCATGCTTCCAGCCGAACCCATTGCCCTTCTGCAGCGATGTCAGTTGCTGCCAACGTGTCTGTGAAGAGGATCCGTTCTGCTGCACGGTGACCTGGGACAGCACATGCGCTGCCAGGGCCGAGACACAGTGCACCGATTCATGCGGAGACTGCGCGGGCGATCTGAACGGAGACCAGAGAATCGGTGCGGAGGACCTCAGCTATCTCCTCGCCTACTGGGGACTTTCGGACCAGTGTGCGGACATCAAGGGTGATGGAATCGTCGGTGGCGATGATCTCACGGTGATACTCGAGAAATGGGGCACGGTCTGCAATTGACCGAACCCATTCAGGGTTCGTCCGTTGAAGCGGAACTCCGAAGACGCTCCAGGGCCAGCTCGACTCGTCTGATTCCCTCGGTCGACTCGGCGAGACCGGAAGGATCGTCGCGGAGTCGATGAATCTCCTCCAACATCCGCCAGGACGACAGCGCGCTCTTCAATGGAGCCTCGGTCTGAAACTCGCTCCCCTGCTGCTCCCGAACCTCCGCGACCACCCGAACGTCACGTGCGGCCTTGTCGAGCTCGATGCCACCCTGGATGCAGGCTGATGCACGGAGCAACATGGTGCGCAGAACACCATCCGACTGCGCGCCCTGACGTGAGATCTGGATGCGAAGCGATTCGTCGAAACGGGGAATCGCCTCCTCGAGACGTCCGAGCTCCACCAGGACCTGACCGATGGAACGTTCGCTGCGACCGATTCGGTAGTCATTGGCCGAAGCGATCCCGCGAATCATGGCAGAGGCATCCAGAAGTCTGAAGTGAGCATCTTCAAGAAGGCTGCGGGATTCCTCATCCCGACCAGCGGCGGCGTATTCCCGGGCCTGATCGACCAGAACCCAGGCCCGATTGTTGAGCAGGCCGGCCACCTGTTCGCTGCTCGGACCGTACAACGACTCCCAGATCAATTCCGCCTGGATGAATTCGGACAGCGCACCGTCGTAGTCACCGGTTCGCCTCAAGGTGGAACCCAGATGCTGATACGTCATGGCGACGTCGGGGTGGAAGGTTCCATGCGCGTCGATCCGCTCACGCAGAGCATTCCGGTAGCTGTCGAGAGCGTTGTCGTACTGACCCTTGCGGAAGAGGACTCGCCCCAGGTTGTGGTAGGCCTCACCGAGCGCGGCGGGACCGGAATCGCGGCGCAGGACCAGAGCCTGCTCGAGAAGCGCCTGGGATTTGTCGACTTCATCGAAGGCCAGTTCGATCAGACCGAGCGTGGTCAAAAGCGCCGATCCGACCCGGGGCTGCTCATCGAGTTCCGAGACGACATGATCCTCCATGATCCGGATGTACTCCCCGACGGACATGTCATGCGTGCCCTGTCCGGTCTGCGGATTGATGATTCCTATGGAATCCTGGAATCCACGAAGGGTCTCATCCGCCACCCGACGTTCATGCTCCGCCTCGGCGTAGAGAAAACCGAGACTGATCAAGGAGGCGATCACGAGAACCACGATGGTCGCAAGAGCCAGAAAGGGAACCTTGTGCCTTCGAATCAGACGGCCGAGGACGTAGGAGGTGCTGTCCGCACGAGCGAGAATCGGCCTGCCATCGAGATGCCGCTGGAGATCCTCCTCCATCTCACCGGCGGAGGCGTATCGACGTTCTGGATCGGGCGAAAGCGCCTTGAGGCAGATGACATCCAGATCCAGCGGAACCCCGGCGGCATGACTTGAAGGGGCGGGTGGAATTCGATCCAGTCTGTTCCGAATCAGCTCAGCAAGCGAATCGCCCATTTCGAAGGGACGACATCCGGCAAGCATCTCGTAGAGAAGCACTCCGAGCGCGAAAACATCCACCCGCACGTCGACACGATCGGCCGCCCCCTCGAGCTGTTCGGGAGCGGCATACGCGAAGGTCCCCAGGAACTGTCCGGCCTCGGTGGCCATCGTCTCCTCGGGATCACCGGAATTCGCGACCCGAGCGATGCCGAAGTCGAGGATGTGCGGATGCCCCATCGGACCCACCAGGATGTTCCCCGGTTTGAGATCGCGGTGAATGATGCCACGACCATGCGCATAACGGACCGCCGAACAAATTTTCGCGAAGAGATCGCTGACCTCACCGACGGACGGGCGCACCCGCTCATGCCATTGATCGAGGGTGGTTCCATCGACGTACTCCATCGCGAAATAGACGTCACCCCCGCGTGACGTGCCGCTTTCATAGAGCGTCACGATTCCGGAGTGCCTCAGTCCTGCGACGAGTTCGACTTCGCGATCGAATCGCATCCGCTGACTGGAGGTCGCGAAGCGACCCTGGAGCAGCATCTTGATCGCGACGGTTCTGTTGGTGCTGATCTGGCGAGCGACGAACACCACGCCCTGACCGCCCCGATGAAGCTCTCGAAGCACTTCATAGCCGTCGATCGGCTGGTCTTCGATTCGTTCGATGTCGTTCGAATTGGACTCGGCGAACAAGGCGGAACCGAGCAGATCATTCTCCTCGGTGATCTCCTTCAGAAGCGCGCGACAGGAAGCACAGTGTGCCAGATGCCCCGAGAGTTCAGGGGTCGAGGTGCCGCCGGATGCCAGAATCTCCAGTTCGGCACGATCGGGACACCCGCCAATCGATTCATGAGCGTCACCCATCGTCGTACTCGGCCTGAATGCGGTCCACGATCTTGCGAAGCCCCTGTGCGACCCTGCTCTTCGCAAGGTAGACATCGTGAGTCGTGACTCCGTGATGCTCGGCGACGGACTGAGGCGTCAGCCCATGCACCATCAGCATCTCGAACATCTCGATCGTCCGAGGATCGGTTCGACTGGTCTCCCTGAGTTCGCGCATCGCGACCTGGAGGATCGCATGCCGGCGTTCGTTCTCCCAGATCTGGGTGAGATGCCGTTCATCATCCAGCTTGGCTGCGATCGCCTCGTCGATCAATTCCGCACCGCCCCCCTTGCGACGGCGATGGTCGAGAATCCTGAATCTCGCGATTCCGACCAGCCACGCCCCAAGTCGACCCCGCTCGCGATCGTAGCGCCCCTCGCGATATTCCTTCACGAAGCGCACCAGGGTCTCCTGGGCGATGTCGGCGGAATCCTGTTCGTTCAGACCCAGATTGCGGGCGAACCCGATGAGAATCGAACGATACCTGCGGTCGAAGGCATCCCAGATCTCCGCGTTCGCGGGATCATGAAGTGCGTCGAGCATCGCGGTGGTTGTGCGTGTGATTTCCATCAGTCTTCTTCATCGTCGTTCGAGCACGAGCCTGTCCAGCCAAACACAGTCTGATGACTCGGAGCCGCCGAATCAACCACAAGATGACGTATCAGGGCTTCTCGTCTCTCAGGCTCTCGGAAATCGCGATTTCATGAAGCCGCATGCTCTTCTGATCGAGCGATTCCTTCGCCGCCTGGAACTGCGCCGCATCGATCTCGGCGGGATTTTTCGCCGCCGTTTCGATGAGTCCCGTCACCACTTCGATCTCGGCCTCCAACTCGACCAGATACTCAGAGGGCAGGCGATCCCTGACTCTTCCCAGAGCCTCCGAGATCCACTTCACATCGAGCGCCGCGTTCACACGCAGATCGATCACGCGATGAAGATGCATGTCGGCTCTTGCATGAGTGAATGAGTCGTTCTCGATGGCATCGACCTCGTCCGATGTGAGGCCGTAGTTGGGAAGGAACTGAGTGGAGGCACGACGCCCGCTGCGCCCCTCGACTGCGTTCACAGACAGGACTCCATCGGCATCGATGATGAATTCAACCTCGATCTTGGGTATGCCCGCGGGCATCGGGGGGATTCCCGAAAGATCGAAGGTGCCCAGTGATCGACAATGTTCCGCCAGTTCGCGCTCGCCCTGAAGGACCTGGATGCGGACCGAAGTCTGACCATCGACGGATGTCGAGAAGCGCTCGGTCGCCCGAGCGGGTATCGCACTGTTGCGGACCAAAAGCTTCGCGACGGCGCCGCCCATGGTCTCGATGCCGAGTGACAAGGGAATGACATCGAGCAGCAGCATTCCTCGAGTACGACCTTCGAGGATCGAAGCCTGGACCGAAGCCCCCAGACCGACCACTTCATCGGGATCGAGCGCCGTGTAGGGAGCATGCCCGAAGAAGGACTCCACCGCCTCTCGGACCGCCGGGATTCTCGTGGACCCGCCGACGAGCACGATCCGATCGACGTCCTCGACCGGGATGCCGCCATCTCGAAGGACATGTCGACAGCATTCGATGGTCCGCTGAATCAGCGGATCGATCATCCGATCGAATTCCTCACGGGAGATGGCGAAGGCGCATTCCGGAAGCGACTGACCGCCTTCGCCGTCGAAGTCGAGCGACACGTCGACGGTGGCTCTCTCGGAGAGCGCCTCCTTGGTCCGGCGAGCGAAATGAATGATGGCCTGACGAATGGATGGAGCAAGTCCGCTCCAATCATCGCTTTCCACACCAGCCCGTGCCAACATCGAATCCGCCAGGAGGCGATCGATGTCATCGCCTCCGAGATTGGTGTCTCCGGCCGTGGCGATCACTTCGACCAATGCCTGCTGTCCGTCCTCCGGTGGGAGCATGCGAAGAAGGGAGACATCGAAGGTCCCCCCACCGAGATCGAAGACCATCACGGTCTGAGCACGATCGGCACGTTCACCCAGACCGTAGGCCAGCGCTGCAGCGGTCGGTTCGTTCACGATGCGAGCCACGTTGAAACCGGCCAGTCGAGCCGAATCACGGGTCGCATTGCGTTGTGAATCATCGAAGTAGGCGGGAACCGTGATGACGGCCCGACGCACGGAGGTCCCCAGAGCGGACTCCGCGATGTCGCGAAGTCGCATCAACACATGAGCACCGACCTCCTGAGGCGTCACCTGGCGTTCACCGATCTGAATCGAGGCGAGTCCGCGAGGACCTTCGACCATCCGGAACGGAAGCTTCCCCGCCTGCTCTTTCAATTCAAGCGCGCTTCGTCCCAGCAGACGCTTCGAACTTCCCACGGTGGTCTCGGGATGCAGCACGGCTTCGTCATGCGCCTCGCGCCCGACGACCACGCCATCGTCCAGAAAACGAACGACCGAAGGAAGAAGACGTGCGCCGTCGTCATCCTCCAGGACACGCGGGCCACGCTCATCGCAGTAGGCGACGAGAGAATTCGTCGTTCCGAGATCGATGCCCACGATGGGATCGCAGGGCGGAGAGTCCGGGTGGGTCTCTGATGAATCATCTTCGGAATGCATGTCACCAGTGTAGGAGGTGCCGCATCCCGAGGTGGTTGAAAGCGAGCTCAGATGCAGGAGGAGGAGGCCGGTTCCTCAGCCAGCAACTCTGATTCGATCTTTTCTGACTTCGGAGCTGACCTTTGATCCTGCTGAGACGCCTTCAAGATGGCTTGAAGGTTCCGCCGAACACGAGACTTGCTGGCCTCGGCCTCCTGCATGATCTGAAGATCGCTTGGTGGAGAAACTTTGAGAATCTCGGGAATCGGTTGCATCGATGGTCCCTCTTAGTTTTTGCAGTGCACGATGTTTCCAATTGTTGATCGTCGAAACCGGAACATCGAGCGCACGTGCCGCCTGTGTGTAGCTCAGCCCATCACAGATGATGAGCCGTATCGTTTCCTGCTCATGAAGATCAAGTCCCTCGAGTGCCGAATCGAGCATCATCGCTTCGATTCCTACTGGCTCTGGACGTCTTCTTTCCTGGGCAGGAGTCTCCGAGCGCGCAATTTTCTCCATGATCTCTCGTCTGCGTTTCATCACGTTGAAACGGCGTCTGAGAAGATTCTGCGCGATCCTGAAGAGATAACTGATACTGATCGACTTTCTTTCGATATTTTTCACCTGGAGCAATTTTAAAAACGTCTCCTGGGTCAGGTCATCAGCGATGTCCGATGAAACCGACTTTCGAAGGAAACCATAGACCCGGGCAGAGCATGTCTTGTGAAGCTTCAGAACGATCTCGAGCCTCGCCTTTTCGGGGTCACGAGCGGCCAATTCAGCCATGTTCTCGGCGGTGATGATGAATGTCGTACTCGAACCAGATCGCTCTTCAGTCCCATCCAGATCCGTTTCCCGGACCACAACGTCGATTTTCGAACGCACATCGGATCTCAACTCATGTCCTGGAGACATTGCAAAACCTTTCTCGAACGGCTCAGAGCGGCATTTCAATGCGTGAGACAGTGCGCCGATCACGATGATCGTCCTGCTCATCCAAATGCCCCTGAATCTCAGCCGAAGTCGCCAGGCCTCAGATGAAACCCATGGAACGGCGACCTTTCAGTCATACGCTCACACTATGGCCGGATTGTCCAATCCCAAAGATCTCAGGCCTTTTTTCGTGGCAAAAGTCCGTTTGGGTGAGTTACCCCACGAAAACGCGAAGAAACCGCTCTTTCTGAGACGCAAGCAGGGTTTTATTCGGAAAACCCCGATCAGAGCGCCTCCGGACGCTGAAAAAGAATGATCAGGACGGAAAGACACTGGGCGATGAATGGTTCTATCGGTGGCTGAACGCATGAGCCGAACACCCGTGCGAAAAGCCAAAGCGTGGTTCATCCGCAAGGA
>CABYSN010000048.1 GCA_902521645.1 Planctomycetota bacterium | reverse complement strand
TCGAATGCGACCATGAGCCCTGGCCGTTGGCCCATTCCACGTTCATCGAAAGTCCGATGTTGATGTCCCAGGCGATCGTCGCCGTCGCACCACCCGCAAGCGCTGCGAGGTAGTCGTTGTAGCCGGCACCGTTCGTGTAGTGGCTGGTGTTCGGTGCGTTGGTCCAGGAGATCTGACTGCCGCCCCAGTTCATGTAGTAGCCGGTGTCGTTGTCGGGTCCGTAGCTGTCGAAGCCGATCGAGATTCCGGCACCATCCTCATTGAAGGCGTTGATCCCGCGTTCGTTGCCTGCGGCTCGATCTCCGGAAAGATCGCTCAGATCACCCACCAGGAAGGAGAACCCGTCGTTGACGTTGCCTCCGTTGCTGTTGAAGGAGAACTTGAACGACGCCGAGAAGCGCTGGATGTCGGCACGAATGCCACTGTCCCAGGTGCCTGCGGTGCCGCCCTGTCCCTGCGTGACCAGCTGAAGGTCGCTGTACTGGATGCCCTGATAGAAGTTCTCCTGATACACCGCACTGCCATGGAGGGAGGCCTGTGTGTCTGAACTTCTGAAGGCTGCGTCGTAGGACGCGACGTCCGCATGGGCGGTCGCCATCAAACCTGAAATCGTCGTCGTGAGGGCGACGACGATCGTCTGCTTGTTGGAAAGCATGTGATCTTCCTTGTGTGTTTTTGGAACTCTCAAATCTCTTCTCGCGGAGCCCGCCGACCAGCCACGGTCCTTGCGCTCTGCGTCTCCAGACTAGGTCGGCCATGATGCGCTCGCAAGAACATTCCGGCCTAAATCAAGGCGATGAGGGCCGGGATCCCGATTGGATGCCCTTGGAGACGGTTTTTCGTGCGTGTGGTCAGCGGATGCGGTGTTTGCCGGTCAGCGTTCTCGCGCGATCTCGATCCACGCCCCGATTGACTGTACTGCCAGACCAGCCAGGGTCCTATCTTGCGAGTCGACTTCGGCTGGGAGACTCCGTACTCCGCGATCCAGAGCGGATTGGGGAGGGGCTTCTCGAAGGCATCCGCGAGGTGTTCGTTCCAGAACGACGGCGACACGTAGATGACCGCATCGACGCCCAGACGCCTCTTCACTTCGGCAAGGAAGGCCTTGAGCGTGGCTGGAAGCGCTTCCCCCTTGCGCTCGACGTCCACCACGGGAATGAGGTCGCCTGCTGCGAAGTTCACGGTCTCGAGAAAGTGCCTGGCTTGAGCGCTTCCATCCTGATCGGGTTCGAGAAAGTGGTAGGCGCCTCGACTGAGTCCGGCTTTCTTCGCGCCCGCCCAGTTGAGCTTGAAACGAGGGTCGACGGATCGCGTGCCCTGAGTGGCCTTGATGATGGCGAACGCGATGCCGTCCTCTTTCACCTTCGTCCAGTCGATCTCACCCTGATAATGGGAGACATCCACCCCCTCGACCGTCACGTCCTCCCGTCCGGGCGTGTCCTGATGCACGCTCGAGACGAGCACGAGGCAGAGGGTGAGCAGAAGCGTCATCCGATTCGTTCCTGCCCGCCCATGTAGGGACGCAGCGGCTCGGGGATGAGAATCGAACCGTCTTCCTGCTGGCACAGTTCGAGCAGTGGTACGAGAATTCTCGGGCTGGCGCAGACGGTGTTGTTCAGCGCGTAGGGGAAGACCGTCTTGCGGTTCTCGTCGCGGTAGCGCAGATTCAGTCGCCTCGTCTGGTAGTCGTTCAGTCGGCTTGCGGAATGGGTCTCGCCCCAGTCCCCGAGCGGTCGGCCGTCAGGTCCCTCCTCGCCACGTCCCGGAATCCAGCATTCGACGTCGATCATGTCCTCGTTCTTCGCGCCGAGGTCGCCGGTGCAGCATTGAAGCAATCGATAGGGCAGACCGAGTCTCTGCAGCATGGTCTCGACGTAGCCGATCATCTTCCGATGCCATTCACGATGGGTGGCTTCGTCCGCTTCATGGATGACGACCTGTTCGACCTTGTCGAACTGATGGACCCGGTAGAGGCCTGCGGTGTCCTTTCCTGCGGCACCCGCTTCCCGCCTGAAGCAGGTGGACACGGTGGTGCAGGTGATCGGAAGCTGGTCGCGTTCGAGGATCTCGTCGGCGTAGTAGCCCATGAGTCCCACTTCGCCCGTTCCGGTGAGGAAGAGATCGTGGCCCGCGCCTCGGTTCGATTCCTCGACGTGGTACGCCTGCTCACGACCGCCCGGAAAGAAGCCCGTTCCGACCATGCATTCCTCGCGCACGATCACCGGAACGCTCATCGGAGTGAAACCGTTCTCCTGCGTCATGTAGTCGAAGGCGTAGCGCAGGATCGCCTGATGCAGTCGCATGCCGTCGCCGACCAGGACGTAATGACGGGATCCCGCCATCTTGACGCCTCGTTCGAAGTCGACCAGTCCGAGCGATTCGATCAGTTCGATGTGGGTCCTGGGGGCGAAGCCGCGCTGCTCCTCGAAGGTCTTCGCGGGATCGAAGTTCTCGGGATGCCAGCGACTGAGTTCGATGTTGTCTTCCGAGGATTCGCCGCGTGGGACATCATCGGAGGCCGGCTGAGGCACCTTCAACCAGAGTGCATGCCATTCGGGTTCGATCGCCTTGATCTTCTCGTCGAAGCCCTGGATCTCGCTCTTGAGTGCGGCGGGCTTCGCCTCGAGTTCCGCGATCTCCGTCTCGAGTCGGAGCTTCTCATCGCCCTCGGCCTTCTTGAGCATGCCGCGGCGTTTTCCGATCTCGGGGCCGATCTCCTTCGAGATCCGCTTCTGCTCCGCCCGTCGGCTTTCCTGTTCCGACATCAGATGTCGACGTTGCTCGTCCAACTCGCAGAGTCTGGCGATGTCGACATCGACGTTCTTGGCCTTTGCGGCGTCTGCGAATCGTTGCGGCGTGTCACGAAGTTCTTTGAGATCAATCATGGTGTGAATCAGGTTCCGCGGTCACGGTAGGTTGGTGGAGCACCCCAGCGCATCTTCTCGATGAGGTTGTTCCAGTATGACGAATCAGGATTGCCGATCAGCTGTGCTCGTTTCTCATGGCTCGAGACGACCAGGCACTCGCCTTCCGAGAAACGGTGGGTCGCCTGACCGTCGAGAACGAGCGAAGTGCCTTCGTTGCCTCGCTTGACGCCGACTTGAATGCGGGTTTGCGAGGCCGCGACGATCGGTCGAAAGGCCAGCGAGTGGGGGGCGACCGCGGAGATCACCAGGGCATCGACGTCGGGTTGGATGATCGGTCCGCCCGCGGAGACGTTGTAGGCGGTCGATCCGATGGGGGTGGAGATGATGAGTCCGTCCCCGTTGATCGAGGGGCCGTCGGTGTCGTCGATCATGAGCGAGAGTTCGATCATCCGGTAGGGCGGGCCCGCCGTCACCACGCAGTCGTTGACCGCGACGGATTCGAGGCGGGGCGTGCCGTCGGGGCCGAGGATCCGGATGTTCAGAAGCAGGTGTTCCCGCACCAGCGGGGTGCCGCCGAAGATCATCTCGGCGTGGGAGGTCAGACTTTCGATGTCGAATTCCGCGAGCACTCCGAGGCGGCCCGCATTGACGCCCAGGACGGGAATGCCATGATCGAGTGCCTGACGTGCGGCGCCGATGATCGTTCCGTCGCCACCGATCACCACCACTCGATCGACGTCCGAGGGGATCGTGTCCCGCGAGAGCAGTTCGGCGACCACGTCACCGTGACGGCCGGCGATCTCACGGACACCTGCGACAAGCTGGTCCGATTCCGGAACGGCTCGTGCCTTCATGATGGCGATCTTGCATTGGGTCATCTGTGGCAGAAATGGTACGTCAAGACCGGCCTCAGGGACATGATTCAGCCGACGATTCCCCGAGTGAGACGCATGAAGGCTTTTTCGAGATCGACCTGCTCCCGTCTGAGTTCATTGATCCGGAAGCCCTGAGCGACCAATCTTGCCGCGAGCTCGGACACCGCAAGCCCCGCATCGGGATCGACCACGATGCGCAGTCGGTTGGCCGCACCGAGTTCGGCCTCGGCTTCCTCCACCAGAGTCACGCCCTGGACCTCCCTCAGGAGAGCGGCCGCTTCTTCGGCTCGTGCGTCGACGTCGATGATCACGTTGGCGCCGAGTTCCGCCTTCTTCATCGCCTCGCTGACATCGCCTGAGAAGATCAGCTTGCCTTGTTCGATGATGCCGACGGCATCACAGAGTTCGGCGAGTTCGCTGAGGATGTGGCTGGAGATGATGATGGTCTTGCCCATCCGATGCAGTTCCCTCAGAAGCTCGCGAATCTCAATCCTCGCTCTGGGGTCGAGGCCTGAAGCCGGTTCGTCCATCAGCAGGACCTTGGGATCGTGAAGCAGGACCCGTGCGACCGACAGTCTCTGTTTCATGCCGCGACTCAGACCGTTGACGTCGCTCATCCGCTTGTAGCCGAGTTCGGTGAGATCGAGCACGTCGTCGACGACCTTCTTCCGCTGCTTGCCGTGGATGGCGTAGCAGGCCGCGAAGAATTCGAGGTATTCCTGGACCAGCATGTCCTCGTACGCACCCATGAAGTCCGGGACGTAGCCGATGATCGGTCTGATGAGATGGTTCTGATAGCCGATCACGTTGCCGTCCACCCGTGCCTCGCCCCAGGTCGGTTTGAGAAGCGTCGCGAGGATCTTGATCGTCGTGGTCTTGCCTGCGCCGTTGGGTCCGATGAAACCGTAGCAATTTCCCGACTCGATCCTGAGGTTCAGGTTGTCGAGCGCGACGAGTTCGCCGTACTTCTTGGTCAGGTTGATGGTTTCGATCATGGACATGGTTGCACTCATCTTCGCCGCGGCGTCAGGATTCGTCCACTTCCGGTTTCGGGTATTCGAAGCTTTGCAGTGTCCGGGGAGTCGGCCGGAGCAGATCGCCATCGACCGGAAGCGGGTGGATCCATCTCAGGACGACCGTGCCCTCGGAGTCGACTTCCTTGCCGTCGATCGTGAGCGGAATCGGGGAGGGGACGTTCCTGAGGACTCCGATCACCATCAGGCACGGCTGGAGGAACCAGTCGGAGCAGTCGGATTCACGCGCGAGCCAGCGATGTCGGTAGAGGCCGGCGGCGGCGTTGGGGATGCCGCTTTCGTCCAGCAGAAAGCTGCGTTGCGGAAGCATGTCGTAGATCGCGTACATCTCGAGAATCTCCGCCTCGTAGTCGCGCCATCCCGCATCGACCAGCAGGCCTGGAACGATCTGATTCTGAAGATTCCTGGAGTAGTTCTTCTCGAGTTCCTCGGAGAGGGACAGCGAGCCGCTGTTCCGGCCGTTGCGGATGTTCTGTCTTCCACCAAGGGCCGTCTGCAGGTCGAGCCCCTTGCCACCGGGCCACAGGTCAGGAGCGATCCCCGAGAACGATCCCGGGCTGGGGAGTGGCGCCATCGGGAGTTCTCTCGAGACCTCCTTGAAGGTGACGAATCGCGGCAGCGGCGTGATGAACGGGCTGATCTGGATGACTCGGATCCTGTCGAATCCCCAGGGCAGTCCATGTGCGAGCGTTCCCGTGAGATCGAAGGCGCCTTCGTCCTGAGGAAACACGGACTGGCGGATCTCCTCCGCGGCATCGTTGGGCATGTCAATCCAGTCTCCAACGAGTTCGCCCGACCAGAGCGTGGTGAAGTGTGCGCTGGTGCCACGTGATGGGACGTTGAGTCTGTTCGTCTCTCCATGGGGGATGCGGAACACGTCGGAGTTGGGGAAACGCTCCATCGACCCGTTGGGTGGAGCGCTCCAGCTCGAAAGCAGATTGTCGTCACCCTCGACCATCACTTCGGCGGTGCCGTAGCGTTCGAGGTACGCACTGAACCAGCTCTGCGCTCGTACCGTTTCCTCTCCGTCGACCACGTCGAGAAAGGTCAGGTGTGAGACCGGTGCTCCGGAGCTGAGGATGCTGCGGCCGATCGTCGAGGCGACGAGCGCGATCACCGTGAACAGGATCGCGAAGGCGGAGAAGGTCATCCATGAATAGCGCACTTTCCCCCTGCGCTTGAGGTAGTAGTAGCTGAGCGGCCCCGCCAGAGTTCCGTAGATGATGAACAGAACGAGCACGAAGAGCGACCAGGTTCCCGCCGCGCCACCACCGATCTTCAAGGAACTGAGTTCCTGGACCATCGCGCCCGAGCCCATGTTGAAGATCGCGCTCAGGTTGCGCAGTTGCTTGGCCTCTTCGTAGGCCTTGATCTGATTGCCGGTCGGCAGAGCTCCGCGTCTTCCGAGCAGGCGGTTCCAGAAGACGTCGGCCTGCGGCAGGCCGTCCGACTGCAACTGGCGTCGCTGGATCGCATGGGCATCGATGCCGCACAGCACGATCCATCCGTGCCCGAGTCTTCTTTGGATCGCATAGAGACCTCCGATGGTCTCCTCCCCGTCGTTTTCGCGGACCTTGCCGTTGAAATCCCGGGGAGCGGGCAATGCGGCGAATGGTTGCCAGGGAGGCCGGACCGAATCGTCTTCGAAGAGCTTCAATGACATCGTGGCGGCTGGATTGCGCAGCAGGTCGGACTTGCTGAGGACGGGAAGAACATCCTTCACCGGCACGTCTCGCAACTGCCTGGGAGGAATCGTCGGGAGCAGATCGGACAAGGCGGAGCGAGTCGGTCCGCCGATCGCCCAGAGGTCGTCGTTTTCACCCAGGAGAATCACCAGACGACCGCCGTGTTCGATCCAGGTCCTCAGAGCGCGGGCCGTCTCGAGGTCGAGTTCGGCCGGATCCGCATCGGACCAGATCATGACGTCGATGCCGAGGTAGCCTCGCGGATCATCTGGAAGTCCTTCAGCGCTCGCGTTCACCACCACGGATCGCTGATTCATCGAGATCAGAGGTTCCTTCGCGTTGTTCAGTCCCTCATAGGCATTCAACCCCAGGGATCCGTTTCCCACGACGACCAGCATGGCCTCGGTCATCTGGACGGGCTGGCCCGGAGTGTTCGCGCCTGCCGCATCGACTCTCTGAGTCGCGAGCTCCTCCCCGAAGTCGCCGTCATCGTCTTCGTAGATCCGAACGGTGTACACCTGACGGGCGATTTCGTTCACGCTCGAGTTCGGAGACAGCACCGGGTACAGCCATTTGAGGGTCGGTTGTCCCGGTGAAAGCACCGCGGCACGACTGTACTGCTCGATGTCTCCGTCGTTGTTGGGCACCTCGAACACGATCTGCACCGGGGTCGGTGCATCAAGTCGATTCGAGATGTTCAGCCTGATCGGGACGTAGGTTCCCGGTCTGAAGGAACCTTCGATCCCCATGTTCTCGAGCGAGATCTGGATCTCCGCGTTCGCGCCCCCGAGCGTCTGTCCATGGCTCCGCTCCGTGAAGACCATCAGGCACACGACCGTGACGAGAAGTCGCAGGGTGCCACGAGTGGAGACCGGATTCGGGTCCTTGAAATGTCGCCGGAAGAGGGTCATCCACCGCATTGTACGTTCAACCATGCGATTGATGAGGATGAATCGTGGCTCGGACCGCGGAGGCGGCGCCCGAGACCCGTGATCAACGTTCCGATGTTCCGCGCGATCACTGATCCGCGAGGGCGGCGAATGATTCGAGCATCGCGGCGTGGGCGCGAATCCCGTTGCGCAGGCAGGTCAGTTCGAATTTCTCGTTGGGTGCGTGGACGTTGTCATCATCGAGCCCGAACCCGACCAGCAACGAATCGATTCCCAGGATCGAGCCGATCGAACCGACCGCTGGAATGCTGCCTCCCGTGCCGATGAGCAAGGCATCCCGGCCGAAGACATCGGTGAGTGCGCCTCTGGCTGAAACCAACCATTTCGAATCGGTGGGAACCGCGATCGATGGATTGCATCCATGGGATTCGATCTCGACTCGACAGTCCGGATGTGCATTGTTCTCGAAGAATTCACGAATGCTCTGCAGGACGGATTCAGGATCCTGTCCTGCGACCAGACGACATGAAAGTTTCGCACTGGCATGCGCGGCGATCACCGTCTTCGCGCCTTTTCCCGTGTATCCACCGAAGATGCCGTTGGCATCGCAGGTCGGGCGACACCATGTTCTCTCCAGCGCGTTGAATCCATCCTCGCCCTTGCCTTCCTTCAGGCCGATCGCCCCGAGAAAACCCGCTTCGTCGAAACCGAGGCCATCCCACTGGGCCTTGACTTCGGGGTCCAGAGGTGCGACGCCGTCGTAGAAACCCGGGAAGGTCACGCGCCCTTGATCGTCGTGGATCATGCCGATCAGCCTGGCCAGTTCATTGATCGGGTTGACCACCGCGCCACCGTACATGCCGGAGTGCAGATCGCTGCTCGGGCCATGCACCGTCACCTCAACGTAGACCATGCCTCTGAGCATCGTCGTGATCGCCGGCGTCTCGATGTCCCACATGCCGGTGTCCGAGACCATGCAGATGTCCGCCGACAGTCGTTCCCGGTTCGCTTCGAGAAACGGGTCGAGACTGGGGCTGCCTGATTCCTCTTCCCCTTCGAGGATGACCTTGACGCGGCAGGGAAGTTCCCCCCGGCTCTCCTTGAAGGCGCGGAAGGCTTCGATGAACGTCATCACCTGTCCCTTGTCGTCGACCGCGCCTCGTGCCACGATTCGTGGTCCGTGTTCGCCGTCGATCACGACGGGATCGAAGGCCTCGTGGTCCCACAGTTCGATCGGGTCCGCCGGCTGGACGTCGTAGTGACCGTAGTAGAGAACGCACGGTGCCTCGGGGTTCGCGCCCGGGTGTTCGGCCACGACCATGGGGTGGCCCGTGGTCTGCACCGCTTCGGCTTCGAAGCCCATGTCGCGCAACATTCCGGCTGCGAACTCGGCGCACTCCGCCGTTTCGGCATCATGTGCCGGATCCGTGCTGATGCTCTTGATCTTCAGAAACGCACCAAGTCGCTCGACGCTTCCCTCGAAGTCACGTTCGATCTGGTCCATCACGTCTGAAGGCGAGGTCGTGGGGTCGGTCATCTGCGAGGCTCCTGTCATCGTGTTGCGTGCCGATTCGAACGGACACGATAACAGGACCACCCGGGCTTCAGGCGCGGATCATCGCAAGCAGTGCGAGAAGGATCACCAGACTCCAGAAACAGAAGGCGAGCCAACGTTCGACGCCGTCGTTCTTCAGTTCCGCACCGACATGTCTCTTTCTGCGAAGACGTGACATGTTCTCGAATTCGAGGAAGCCCTCCATCCGGGCGTAGGTGCTCGGAGGACGTTCTCTGAAACTCGTGCCGCACGCTTCGCAGCTGGCCTCGGGATGGGGCATCGAACCATCGGTGATCCCACCACAGGAGACGCAGATGAGGGTCTTCATGTCGCAGTTCGTGACGGCATCTCTGGATCTGTCGGGCTCACCGGTCATGATCACATCGTGACACGGAGGGCCTCACGGGCAAGTGGTCCCATGGGAAAAATCGCCGAGGGTTCCATCTCTGCGGGCTGTCAGTCCTGAGTGTCTGAAAAAGGCGTTTCCGTGTCGGTTGAACGGATGCCGGGCGAGCCCGTGCGGGTCCCTTCGGTGTAGCTGTCATCCGACTCGAAACCCACTTCCGGATGTTCGTTCGACCGGATCGTCGTGCCTCCGATGGTGCCGGGCTGCCAGATCACGGAGGGTGACTGTCGATCCGCGATCAATCTCATGCCGAGAAAGAGCCGTGTTCCGACCGAAGCGGTCCAGCTGAAGATGTAGCCGAGAACGGCTGCCACCAGAACGGTCTCCCAGAACCCGATGAAGGCATCGGTGGCACTCGCCGTCCCCGTCGTCATTCCGCTCGGAGGTTGGAACGTGAAGTCGAGAAGCTCGAATCCTCCGGCCATCCTGGTCGCTTCGCCACGGTAGAAACCACCCCAGCTCGACGCCGCGACATCCATGGTGAGGACCACCACGCAATCGACCACGGCGAGTGAAATCGCGAAACAGACGATGGCGATGACCATCAGGAGCAGGAAGTG
>CABYSN010000047.1 GCA_902521645.1 Planctomycetota bacterium | reverse complement strand
GTCAGCGGAGAACTCTTCGTGCAGAACGAAGGCACGTTCAACTTCAATGCCGCGACGGTACAGCTCCTGAACATGGACAATTCCTTCATCGGAGGCGGCAACGACTACGAGTCCGGAGTCGCAAGCACGGCGGTCTCGGTCATCGACTTCGGCGACTACACCAACGTGGACGAGGAACTCGTCATCGGCACGCTCTTCGCCGGCATGATCGATCCCGACACGGGCGAATTCATCGCAGGCGACGGTTTTCTGCAGTTCAACACCCTCGTCGACCTCGACCTGACCGACGGAGGCACGATGCTCTTCGCGCTGGGCTGGGACTACGACGAGGACACCGACACCGGAACCACGTACAACACTCAGGTCCTGATCGGATCGCTTGCCGACGACCTCGGAGTCATCGTCAACGACGGGACCACCCTCGAACTCGCGATCACCGGCGACGAGTACATCCCGACCGGCACCATCTGGGATCTCTTCAACCCGGAAGACATCGAAGGCATCTGGGGCAACGTGGAGATCGAGGGATTCAACACCGTCACTCGAACCTTCACGCATGGGGCTGATGGCCAGGTCATCGTCGGCACCGATTACAACGCCCCGGCCGAAGGGGGCTCCTCGGTCGTCATCGATCGATCAGCATGGCTGCAGGAACGAAGTGAAAACGGCCAGCTCACCGATCTTCTGGTGCAATTCGACCAGGTCGGAACCATCGAAGGGTACCAGGCAGCGGTCACCGCGATGGGCCCCGAAAGCATCGCTTCGGGACTTCAGATCGTCGCGGACACCGCGGCCTTCAAGGCGTACAGCGAAGCACTCGGCGAGATGAGAAACGCCAACGAACTCGGACGACCGGGCCCCGCGCGTCGCCCTCTGGGACAGAGCTCCCAGTCCCTCTTCGCGACACAGGATGAAGCCGACACGGTTCGTTCGCAGTACGGCTACGGCTCGGGACCAGAGTCAGGGCAACGCCGAATGGATGATGACAGCAGCGTCGCATTCGTCCAGGGCTACGGACGAAGCCTCGACCTCCAGAACATGGGCAACGTCGTCGGTCTCAGCGCCAACCAATGGGGCGTGCTCACCGGCATGGGAACCCAGGTCAGTGGCAATTCGGTCCTCGGGCTCCTCGTCGGCTACGACAGCTTCAACGGGGATCTCAACGACGACTTCGGATCGGTGGATGTGGGAACAATCCGAATCGGTCCGTTCTTCGGATGGTCCGATGGCACCTGGAACGTCGACCTCGCACTGACCGGCGCCTACAACGACTGGACCGGGACACGAAAGAACCCCGGCATCGGCGGCATCTACGATTGGAACACGGACGGCTGGGAACTCGATTTCTCCGCCAGCGTTGGCTATCGAATCCCGCTCGGTGGCGGCTTCAACCTGGTCCCCGAAGGTTCATTCGTCTACAGCTACATCCAGACCGAGGCCTACACCGAGAACGCCGTGGCAGGTCCGGGTGCGCTCGATGTCAGCACCGAAAATCTCAATGGTTTCATCGGCCGACTGGGTGCGCGCGCCGAACTCCTGAGCTTCTCAGGACTGATCATCGAGGGAAGCCTCGGTTGGCAGGGCAATTACAGCACCGGCGGTGACATCGAAGCAGGAATCGGCGGCTTCGCGTTGCCGGGCACTCCGGATCAGGTCAACCGCAACAACATCTACTACGGCACTCAGATCACCTGGATGCCGACCTGGGATCTCGCTCTGACGTTCCGATATGAAGGCCGTACAGGCGACGGCACGGATGATCAGTACTTCGGCGGCGGTCTCAGCTTCGAGTTCTGAGTCGATTTCACCGTTGAAACACAACAGACCTGTCGGAGCAGGGCAATATCGATGACAGGAATTCGTTCTGTCGAGTACCGTGTCTTTCGACGCGGAGGCGTCATCCGGAGAACGGAAACAGAAGTCGCAGGACGCGGAGCAGGCACACCATGCCAGACATGATCAACCGAAAAACGATTGGCTCTTTCACCACGATCTGCATGATGAGCGTGGCCGGCATGCTGCACGCTCAGGCCGACAACGAGTACGACGCCGACACCAACGGAAGTTTCATCGATCAGAACCAATGGTCGGGACAGGGTGGAGGGCCCGCCGGATGGGCCGGAGGAACCGATGTCGGAGGCAGCATCGAGTTCAATCTCAACGGTGGCACTGACATCACGATCAACGGTATCGACCTGAACTACACCGGAATCACGGACCTGATCACCACCGACAACGGGGCCACCTCGCAGTTGAGGCTTGAGGGCACGGGGTCGCTGCACTTCTCGAATCCGTCCGGGACCGTGACCATCACACCGGGAAGCGGGCTGACTCTGGCGGTGGACACCTACTTCGACGGCGACGTCATCATCGACACCACGAAGATTCTCAACGGTGCGGTCGAGAGGGTTTCGATCGAGGAACTGATGGCGCTGACCTCTCCCGGTGCCACGCTGAGTATCTTCGGGCCGAGTTCGGTCACGTTCGAACAAGGTTCGACCCTGGACATGAATGGAACCATCATCGTCGGGCAGGACGATGGTGCCGGCACCACGGAACTCGGACGCCTGTTCATTCTCGAACAGCAGACCCTCACCGGAGCGATCGATCTGATCATTCTCGGTCAGGAACTGAGCGGCTCAAGCTCGGTGGGCCTCGGAGACGTGACCCTGAGCGGCCAGAACTTCTCACTGAACTCCTTGAGTGGCAATGGAATTCTCCAGACCTCGACCGCCAGCCTCACCATCGTCAATGAAGGTGGCGGCCTGATGGAATTCAATGGCACCCTTCAGATCGACGGAAACTTGATCTTCAGCGGACAGGACTCGATCTTCCTGCTGGATCCGGAAGCCTCGGGCACGAACCCGGTCGTGCTCGCTTCCACCATGCTTCTCTCCGATGGTTCAGGATTCTCTGGAATCCTCGAACTGCTGGGCGGTTCCTCGATGTATCTCAGGCCAAATGAGATCGCGGGGACGACACAGAGCACACTTGACAATTTCACCCTGAACCTCGACGGAGGACACTTCGGAGGCAATGCACAAGTCGGCCTGGGCCTGGGTGGCGCGAACGGCTCCATAAATCTCAACTCAGGATGGCTGGTCGGTGGCGACTTCCAAAACGGGGGAGGCTCCCTGGTCATCTCGGGTCTCGCGGTGGGCGACATCTTCAACGGTTTCGGAGGCGCTGTCGTCTTTGATTTCGACACCGGACTCATGGCCAACCACAACCTGTTCGGGGCTCCCAGAGATCCGACGCAGGCATTCATCGAATTCACGGAGCTCGGATTCTTCAACTTCCTGCCCTTCACTCCGGTCATGTTCAACTTCCTGGCCTCGAATCCCAATGGCCTGTCCTTGAATGAACTGATCGAAACCTCGCAGTGGCTCGGAACGAACACCCAACTGATCATTTTCGAGGGGCCGGGGACGAATCTGGACGCGACCGCTGGTTTCTGGGAGGCGGAGACGAACCTTGTCACCAGGTCACTTGACGTCTTCACGGACACCGCCCTCCCGGAGTTCTTCCAACTCCTCGCAACCGTCGGCGCCGACTATGCCGCACCCGCAGGCGGACTCGGTGAACTCGGGCAGTCCATGAACGACCTCATCACGCTCGCCAACGGTGATCCGACCGGCGAAGCGGCCAACCTGCTTCTCTACCTCGATTACAACGCGACATCACTCGGCCAGTATCGAAATGCTCTTTCAGGCATGCTCCCGAACAGTCAGTTCACAGCCGATCGAATCACCGCCGACAACATGTACTCCAACGTGACCCGACGAAACATACGCGAACTGGCGATCGGTACACGAGGGCCGGGAATGATCCGTGCTTCGGACTTCCAGGACCCGGTTCTGCTTGCCGCACTTCAGGAAGAGGATGCCTTCGCGGTATCGAACGATCCACCTGATCTGCTCGCTCCTCCCGAGATCATCATCCAGACCTCGAACGGCAAGAAGCAGGACGACGACGTTTTTCAGGCGCTTTTCGGCGAGGGCTACGGCCGCTGGAACGACATGGACACGGTCGGATACGTCGCCGGATACTCGGCTCGCAGCGTCGGCGTGGGAGGCGGCTGGGGCGTGGGTCTCGCGGACGGACTGACCGTCGGCATCACCGCCGGCTGGGAGAACACCACCGCCACGCTGAAGGACGATCTCGGGGATGTCACCATCGACAGCTTCAGAGGCACGCCCTTCATCTCATGGAGCGGGTCAGACGGTGAGATCGAGCAATACGTGATGTTCGGAATAGGAGGCGGCTACAACACCTCCAATGGCGAGCAGAACCAGCAAGCCGGTCCGTTGAGCAAGCGCTACAACTTCGACATGACCGGCTGGGAGGTCGACATCGAAGCGGCAACGGGCACCCGAGTTCCGATGAGCGAGACATTCGCGATCCAGCCGGAAGCCTCGATCCGCTACACCATCCTGAACTACAGCGGGACCAACACGGACAAGGCGACCAACATCGAAACCGACTACGACGGCGACGACTTCCAGTTCGTCACCGGTCGACTCGGATTTGGAATGGAATGGCTTCTCGATCCTTTCAGCAGAGTGACCGCCAGCTTCGGATGGCAGGGCCAGTACCTTGACTACGGATCTGCGAATTTCGCACTTCCCGGAGCGCTCGGCATGACCTCGGCGGATGGCGGAAGCGGATCGGTCAACCAGGCCTACGTGGGCATGCAGCTGCTGTTCAATCCGAACTGGAACACCGCGGTCAGCATCGGATACGAAGGCGCTTTCGGAGACGGCTCGAGCAATGCCTTCACGGGCAGCCTGATTCTGCGCTTCTGAGCCAATTCACCGACTCTGAAATTTTCGACTCGTGTCGCGCCCCCCCTTCGAACCGATAGAGGGTGGCATGCAGAATCCACCACGCCCGACAAACCTGGAACGGCCTTCAAACGACGCACTCTCAGTGGATGCCGTCGAGATTCTGAAGGAAGCACGCCTTCATCTCAGAGAGACGATCGGTTTCTGCAGCACGGAAACCTCCACCCTTCTCTTCAAGACGGCGCATAATATGATTGAACGATCCGATCTGAGCGCTGAAGAGCAGGCCAGACTTGGCAGGGAACTTCAGGAACTGTCTTGAAGCATCCTGAAAGCCGCCGTTTCGATGGGCCGAGAATCCACGGGGACCACAGACAAAGTGAACGCGGACGCCGAGGCGCCCGCGTTCGTACTCCGTGTTCTTTTCGAAACGTCTTTCTGGTGACGTGCGCTTGCCGGGTGGCACGTCGGAAAGGGCGAATCGATCGCACCGGAGGAATCATTGGATCGAAAGGACCGTGGGGAAAGCCCTCCTGAACGAACATCAACATATGTTGATGTTCAAGAAGCGTCAAGCAAGGAGGGATTCGGGGAAGAAAAACCCCCTTCTAGGCCCAAAAAGACAGAAGATCCAGCGAAGTGCTGGATCTTCAAGTCGGGGTGACACGATTCGAACGTGCGACCTCGTCGTCCCGAACGACGCGCTCTACCAAGCTGAGCTACACCCCGAATGCCTGAAAAGTCTGTTGGAAAAAGAAATGGCGGGTGAAGGATTCGAACCTTCGAAGGCATACGCCAGCAGATTTACAGTCTGCCCCCTTTGGCCACTTGGGTAACCCGCCGGGAGGAAGGCAAGTCTACATCCCGAATTGATCAGGGGCAACACCGGAAGCCCTGACCGCGTGGGAGTACATCTGCCTAGAAAACAAAGCAAAAGCCGCCGACCGGAATCGAACCGGTAACCTCGAGATTACAAATCACGCGCTCTGCCAATTGAGCTACGGCGGCTGGTGCAAGCTCGACAGGGTACCAAGGGATGACCGTGGTTCCTAGTCAACTTCCTGAACGTCGCTTGATGGCGATGGCGACCAGAGTCAGATCAGAAGGCGTCACGCCCTCGATGCGCCCAGCCTGCCCCAGCGTACCGGGTCGATAACGCATCAGAGCATCTCGCGCCTCATGCCGAAGCCCCTGGATCTCACGGGGATCGAGATCAACGGGAATCAAGACCGACTCCTCACGCTTCTGACGGGCGACATCACGATGCTGACGCTCGATGTACCCTTCGTAGCGGACTTCGGTGAGAACCCGTTCGAGCAACGCAGGCGCGTCAGGGCAGCCAGGATCGAGGCGACAGAGTGATTCGATCCGATCAAGAGGGGTGTCCTGCCGACGGGCTTCACGACTGATCCGTTCATTGTCCGCTGCGAAGACCTTTCTGATCAGTTCGAGCTGCCGGGTTCGATCCTCCCATGCACGCCAGCGATCCTCCCGAATCAGACCGAGCGCCCGGCCCCAGGGAGTGAGTCGTGCATCCGCATTATCGGATCGCAGCAACAGGCGATGTTCCGCGCGACTGGTGAACATCCGGTAGGGCTCGCGAGGCGTTCGGGTGACGAGATCGTCCATCATCACACCGATGTAGGCCTGATCCCTGCCAAGCGTGAGGAGCGAGTGGGAACTGGCCAGACGGGCTGCATTCAATCCGGCGAGAAGACCCTGCCCCCCCGCTTCTTCATATCCGCTGGTGCCATTGATCTGACCGGCGAGGAAAAGCCCTGGAACGGTGCGGGTCATCGTGGTGGCATCGATCTGATGTGGTCGCACCATGTCGTATTCGACCGCGTAGCCCCACTTGATGATCTCGGCCTTCTCACAGCCACGCATGGAATGGACCACTCGTTCCTGAACATCCTCGGGAAGCGACGTGGAGATTCCATTGCAGTAGATCTCATCGGTGCGAAGCGACTCAGGTTCGAGGAAGACATGATGGGAGTCTCGATCCGCGAAGCGAACCACCTTGTCCTCGATGGAAGGGCAGTAACGAGGCCCCGATTCGGCTTCGATCGAACCCGAATACATCGGCGCA
This sequence comes from Planctomycetota bacterium, assembly GCA_902521645.1. Lineage (GTDB taxonomy): Bacteria > Planctomycetota > Phycisphaerae > Phycisphaerales > SM1A02 > UBA8087. The sequence goes on along the minus strand of CABYSN010000047.1, from coordinate 3,404 downwards.
CGATGGAGATTGGCCCTGATGAGTTCATGGGTCTCCGCGGCGGTCTCCGTGATCCGACATGTAATCTGTTCCAACACGGGAAAACGCGATGGCGAGGTCAGATCACTGAATGGAATCGGCCTCGAATCGCCCCCCTGTGGATCGAGTCCCTCCCAGTCGATCGAGTCTCGTCTCAATCGCGGAGGTGTCCCGGTCTTCAAGCGCCCGAGTTCGAATCCGAGGTCACGAAGCATGCCGGAGATCCCGAACGCCGTCCCCTCGCCGACCCGCCCACCTTCCACCTGTCGTTCACCAGTGTGCATCAGAGCACGCATGAACGTCCCGGTGGTCAGGACGACCGCGGGCGCAAGCAGCTCGAGTGATTCCTCACATCGATCGTGCTCCTGCGGAACCCCATGATAGACCGGAACGATCGGAACGCCTGGAGCGGGCGCGGAATCATCGACCTCGCGAGGGTGGACGACCCCGGCACCGGCCGGAAGCATCACGCCCTTCATCGCCCCCTTCGGGGTGGTGAGCAGTTGCGACACCGTTCCCGAGAAGACGGTGATTCCAGACCGAGTCGAGAGGAGTCGTTGCACCTCGTGGGCATAGGCATACTTGTCGTTCTGACAACGTGGCCCTCGCACGGCCGCGCCACGCGAGGCGTTGAGGACCTTGAACATGATTCCCGATGCATCAGCGGCAAGCCCCATGAGTCCGCCAAGGGCATCGATCTCACGAACGATCTGCCCTTTGCCGAGTCCACCGATCGCGGGATTGCATGACATCGTCCCGATCCGCGAGGGATCCATGGTGACGAAGGCCACCCGGGCCTCTGAACCGAGGACGCCGGCGGCCGACCAGGCGGCTTCGGTTCCGGCGTGCCCGCCGCCGATCACGATGACATCGAAATGATTCTGCATGGAACGACGAAGCGTACCAATCAAGTGGATTCGGAGCGATCGACGATAAGAAAAGACGACCATGACCCCCCTGCATTCACTCAAAACGACGTTGGAGTCACCATGTACAAGTCGATCGCCGTTGGAAGTCCGAAATCTTCCCGGATCATGAATCTCTATCTGGTGGCCGAGGAAACCAGGAGGACGCCTGAACATGTCAAGGACGAAAGTGCCCTGGATGCGGCATTCAAGGATCCGGGCTTCAAGGCTGAACCGGCCGAACTCTCGTCGGTGACCGATCGAGGGATCTGGCTCGGAGTGGGTGCCGCAAAGGAGCTCGACACGGACAGAATGAGATCCGTGGGAAGCCGAGTGGTGAAACGACTCAGTCGTATCGATCTCAAGAGCGTGAAGATCGATCTCGACTGCCTGCCCAAAAAGAACAGGGACGAGGAGGCGCTCGGTCGAGCCTTCGCAGAGGGGCTCGGAATCGGCAACTGGCGAATGGACATGTTCAACGGTGCCGCCAGCAGGAAGAAAGACGCTCGAGGAAAGTTGACCGTGTCCTGTGATTCGAGTGACTTTCGCAGAGGCATGACCTCGGGATTGATGCTGGCGGAAGCCATGAACCTCACCCGCAGAATGGCGGCGACTCCACCGAACATCTGCACGCCCTCACATGTGGCGACCACGGCTCGAATGCTCGCACGAGGCTCGGAAGGTCTTTCCTGCACGGTCATCACCTATCAACAGGCGCGACGCCTGGGCATGGGCGGCCTTGAAAACGTTGGCAAGGGTTCGGCCAACAAGCCATGCATGGTGATTCTCGACTGGAAGCCGTCCAAGCCACGGACCAAGGAGAAACTCGCTCTCGTCGGAAAGTCGATCACCTACGACACCGGGGGCTATTCGATGAAATCACCCGCAGGCATGAAAGGCATGAAGTACGACAAGAATGGGGGCATGGCCGTCCTGGGTGCGATGAAGGCGATCAGCGATGCGAAGCTTCCGATCCGGGTCTTCGGAGTCCTTCCCGCAGCCGAGAACATGGTGTCCTCGGATGCCTACCGACCGGACGACATCATCCGCATGTACAACGACATCACGGTCGAAGTGACCAACACCGACGCGGAAGGACGACTCGTGCTGGCGGATGCTCTGGCCTACACCTGTCGCAAGTTGAAGCCCACCGCGATCATCGACATCGCCACCCTCACCGGTGGCGTCGTCGTGGCGCTCGGACATTTCTGCGCCGGGTACTGGTGCGAGAACGGCTCCTTCGGGAAGAGGATCGAACAAGCTGCGGTGCACTCGGATGAAAAGGTCTGGAAAATGCCTCTCTGGGAGGCTCACCGAGACTTCATGCGATCGGAACATGCAGATCTTCTCAACAGCAACCCGAAGAGATCAGCCCACCCGATACAGGGCGCCGCGTTCCTCTCGCACTTCGTCGACGCGGACATCCCATGGGGCCACATCGACATCGCGGGGACCTCCGCTCTGGATTCAGGCAACGACGTGTTCCCGGCAGGTCCCACCGGATGGGGAGTCCGTCTGATGTTCGATCTCGCGGAGAGCTATCTCGGGAAGACGTGACCGCAGGTCATTTCTCGGTGAATTCGGGATCCTGATCAAGCAGTGTGATCTTGTTGATTCGACGTTCGTGACGTCCACCTTCGAATTCGGTATCCATCCAGATCGAGATGATCCGTCGACCGAGTGCATGACCGATGAGATCGCCCGAAAGGCAGAGGACGTTGGCGTCGTTGTGGGAACGACTCAGCTGTCCGCTCAATTCGTCGGAAGCGAGAGCCGCTCGCACCCCGGGATACTTGTTCGCGGTGATGCACATGCCGATGCCGGTGCCGCAGACGAGCACACCACGTTCGATGTCTCCGGTCTTCATCAGCTCGCAGACCAGCCCGGCCTGATCTGGATAGTCGCACGCCTCCCCTTCGGCCGGAGCGAAGAGCACCACCTCGTGCCCCATGTCCTCGAGCTCGGAAGCGATGACTTTCAACAATTGCAGACCGCGATGATCACTGGACAATCCAAGTTTCATGAGAAGAACTCCGTCAATCTGAGAGGGATGAGTTCATCGAAGCGCCTCGCGACCTCTTCGTAGGCTTCGAGGCCACATCCGATCGGATCAGGAATGTCCTCCACGGGATCAAGTGGAAGAACATGCTTCATGGCTTCGTCGGAGGGCCCGATGTATCGAGCGATGGCATCGACATGACCACGTGTCATCGCCAGCACGAGATCCGCGCTGGCGACCATCTCGGGGGTCAACTGCATGCTTCGGGAGTCGATTTCCAGACCTCTGGACTGCACGATGCCCACCGTGTCCTGGCTTGGAGGCGCCCCTTCGCTGGCGGCGATTCCCGCCGAGGCGATGAGAACCTCCTCCGGTGCAAGGCCTTCGATGAGACCTTCCGAGACGAGACCACGTGCGAACGCTTCCGCCATGGGACTTCGACACGTGTTACCGGTGCAAACGAAAAGAATGGTCCGCATGGC
>CABYSN010000046.1 GCA_902521645.1 Planctomycetota bacterium | reverse complement strand
CGGCCGTTCGAACTGGATTCAAGCATGCCGTGGAGTCCGCAAATGACGACGATCTCATCGTGATCCAGGACGCAGATCTGGAATACCACCCGTCGGACCTCATCGAGGCGATCAGCAGATTTGATGATGCGACGATTGATGCGATCGTAGGAGATCGATTCTCGCTCTGGACCGAACCATCGTCGATGGGAAGGGCGCACATGGTCGTCAATCGACTCCTCACGACCATCAGTAACATCACGACTGGGCTGAGCCTGGCCGACATGGAATGTTGCTACAAGATCATGAGGATACCGATGGCCCGAAGGATTCTTCCGCATCTTGACGAGGAACGATTCGGAATCGAACCGCAGATCGCCGCCACGCTTGCAAGAGAGAGAGCCCGCATTGGTAACATGCCGGTCAGGTATGACCCGAGAAGCACGGCCGAAGGAAAGAAGATCGGCTTCCGCGATGGAGTGAGAGCCCTGTACGTGATCGCACATGAATGGCTTGCAGGAAAATCATGACATGACCGATGAGATCGAAGAAGACTTCTCAAGCATGTCGCGAAAGATGCTTTCGCCATCACGCATAGCCGTGCAAATCGTCGGTTTTCTTGTGGGTCTCGTACTGCTGTATTTCTGCCTGAGCAAGGCGATCGGCCAAGCCGACTGGACGCTTGTTCGCGAAGCCAGCCCCTGGCTGATCGCGACATTGATCTTCTTCGGACTGCTCTCCACCGTCCTTGATGGCTGCGTGTTCTGGGGCGTGCTGAGACCGTACCGGAGGCTCAAGCCGATCGAGGTCCAGGGCGTGAACATGAGCGCGGCATTTCTGAACTACGCTCCGATCAGACTCGGCACGGTGTTTCGAATCGCCTATCACGCAAAGGTGGACAGAGTCGGAGTGATCCCGATTCTTGCATGGTTCGTGGCGATCACGATCACGACCATGGCCTGCATGGCAAGCATCACTGCCGCAACGCTCATCACGGGAACAGAAGGACTTGCATTTCCGATCCTGATATCGGTGTTTCTTATCCTCAGCGGTCTGATCCTTTGGGGAATGGCACGGATTCCGCTCGTACAGCGACTTTCGGCCGGCAAGGAAAAGATGATCGGAGATCCAAGAGCTCTGGCCACGGGACTCTTTGGAAGACTCCTCGTATTGGCAAGCAACTGCGCTCGAATGGGAACTGCAGCTGTCATTCTGAACCTCAGTCTTGGTCCCCGTGATGTGATTCTTCTCTCCGTGGTCGGTCTGCTGGCCAGTTTCAATCCACTTGGAAGAGTCGGATGGCGTGAATGGACTCTGGCGCTGCTGACGCCCTACCTCGCAGCGGAATCTCTTAAAACCGGCGGCTCGGAAACGATCGATGCCGTCGCAAGCCAGCTCGTGCTGATCGAATCCGCAGGCGAAGCGATCGCCATCCTTCCACTGGGCCTTGTCACATTGATATGGGGCGTACGAAGATTGCTGAAAAGCTCACCATCCACGAATGATGATTCGTCGAAGACCATCGTCGATGCGTAGATAGCCCTGCCTCAGACGTTCCACCGAAGTGCCCAACCAGGGAGCGCGACCAACATGACGGTCGACTCTTCCGATGCCACGCTGAACATCCTCCAGACGACAGAATGGACGGTCATCCGCGGCGGAGCAGAGATTCGAAACCCAGACCGCACAAGCCAGATTCAGAACCATGGCCTGAAGCCCGTCGATGAGAGACCAACCGTAATAGGCACTTCCCCAGGTACGTCGACCGATCAGAGTGGCTCTCGCGTAACGAAGAAAGAGCTCCGAGATCTGCTCGCAGTCAGGACTCTCTGTAAAGGGAGCGACACCATCAATTCGGCGAAAATCGACATCCTGAGGAAGTTCGGAGGTCAGAAAAGGGGTGAACCCACGTCCCCGGCGCATTTTCCTGCTTCGGATGAGTTGATCGATCGACGTTCGAAAGCGCCCGTGCTTGCTCTCGATTCTCGGATCTTCCGTACGAGTGAAGACCGCCTGCCGAAGAAGTGATGACTGCCTGCGAGATGGTTCCTGGACGGGAAGCAGAGCCAGTTCTTCCGGAAGCACCCCCACCAGCATTTCCACGAGTTCGACGAAACGACTTCCGCGGACATTTTCCAGTTTGGCATCACCCAGGGATTGGATCACGAATGCAAGTCCGTCCAGTCTCGTGGCCATCGAGAAGTCTTCGGATTGCAACCAGCCATCAAGACTTTCGATCACCGCATCCGTCTCCTGCTCATCCGCCGGATCGATCCCCCGGGCAAGCGGCGCTTCAGGAGCAGGACGATTCAATTCTGGAATGACATCTGCAAACCGACGAAGATCCTTGCGATGATCGAGCAGCCCGGCCCCGACATTGCGCTGCACGCTCCTGCAGAGAAAATTCACGCCGACCCGCAACGAATTCTCTCCCGGAGCCAGATTGAAGGGAAAGACCTGACAGGCCACGGGTTTCTCTGAAAACCCATGCTCGGCATGCACCCGGCAGAGCCCGTCTTCACGCAGGAAGATGCAGCTCCCATCCTGCCTTCGTTTCAGATAGATCTGACCTCTGAACTCCTGCGTGACGTCCTCCCCGATCCTCTCGGCCCAACCCTGGGATTCGAGTTTTTGAACATCACGCTTGCGCAATTGAACGGTGAAATCGCGACAACAATCACCACAGCCATGACAGCTGTATTTCTGCCAGTCCATTCGAGGCACGAGTATTGGAAGAGCATGCGATGGAATGACACTCAACTCCCATCAGATCCCGACTCGACGGACTCGAGCATTTTCGCCATTTGACGCACCGCATCACCACGATGTGAACGTGCATTCTTTTCCTTGGATGAGAGTTCCGCACTCGTGCATCCAAGATCAGGAAGAAAAAGGTGCGGATCGTAACCGAACCCGTTCCCACCTCGAGGCTGAGCCACGATCACCCCTTCGAATTCACCTCGAGTCTCAGCGAGTATCCGTCCATCCGCCGATGCCAGGCACATCGCGCAGACGAAACGCGCCCGAGATTCCTCTTCAGACATTCCATCAAGTTCCTTGATCAGTTTTTCGTTGTTTGCAGCATCTCTCTCCTGCCGCGAACCATCGACTCCGGAATACCGCGCCGAATGAATCCCAGGAGCGCCACCAAGAGCGTCGACCTCGAGACCGGAGTCGTCGGCAAGACATGTCCGTCCGACGGCACGCGCGTAGGCGACCGCCTTGATGCGTGCATTCTCTTCGAAAGTCACGCCGTCTTCGACCGGTTCCGGTATCGAGAAACCGACAGAATCAAGCCCTTCCACCATGAATCCAAGAGGTACGAGAATCTCACGGACCTCGTCGAGCTTGTGTTCATTGGATGTCGCCAGCAAGAGTGTTTGAATCATGTCCATTTCCGTATGAGTGCTCAGGTCTGAAGCACGCCAGTGCTGAAGGTCGCGGATGTGTCCACGCCACCGGCCACCTGAAGAGCCAAGGCAAGCTCATCGCGGGTCGCAGCCGGATCTATGATCCTATCGACCCACCCACGAGCGGCTCCGTATCGGATGTCCTGTTGTTCTACATAGGAAGCGCTGATTGCTTCAAGCAACTTCGCTCGCATCTCCTCGTCCACTTCCTCGCCCCGTCGCTTGCGGGCCGAGAGATCGATCTGCAAGAGCGTGTTGGCCGCCTGCGAGGCACCCATCACCGCGCATTTGGAATCCGGCCAGGCAAGAGTCAGCATTGGATCAAATGCCCGACCGCACATGGCGTAGTTTCCTGCGCCGTAACTCGACGACAGGATCAAGGTGATCTTTGGAACAACGCAATTTGCCATGGCGTTGACCATCTTTGCACCGGAGCGGATGATTCCGGCCTGTTCACTGTCTCTGCCCACCATGAAACCGGTGGTGTCACTGACGAAGATCAACGGAATCTTGCGCTGATTGCAATCCATGATGAAACGAGCCGACTTGTCGGCACTGTCATCGTAGATCACTGCCGGCATGTTTCGAGAGGAAGAAGGTCCCGTCTTGCCACCGGGCATCTTTCGATCGGTCATCATCCGCTGATTCGCAACGATACCGCAGGACCTGCCTCCGATTCTCGCATAGGCGCAAACCAGCGACCTGCCATATTCGGCACGATAGATGTCCATCGAATCACCATCGACGACGCATTCCAGCAGTTCCACCATGTCGAACTGGGTACCGGCCCCCGACTCGAAGATCTGGTGAATGGACTCGCTGGGCCGAGAGGGAGCGGAGACTTCGAAAGGCGGCTCCGAGACGGTATCGATGGATTCATATGCGAGCATCAGTCTTTGGATCCGTGTGAGGCAGCTCTCGTCATCCTTTTCATGGAAATCAACGGTGCCGGAAATCTCCGAATGCATGGAGGCGCCACCGAGCTCCTCGGAATCCACCTCCTGACCGATTGCAGCTTTCACCAATGCAGGGCCCGCAAGATAAAGCCCGCTCCCCTCGGTCATGAGAAGCGTGTCGCAGAGCACGGGAAGATATCCACCTCCTGCGACACAGTTCCCCATGATCGCAGCGATCTGGGGGATACCTTGCGCGGAGATCACCGCGTTGTTTCTGAAGATCCTCCCGAAATCATCCGTGTCGGGAAAGACATCCTCCTGCAGCGGGAGAAAGACACCGGCGGAATCAACCAGGTAGATCAAGGGAAGACGAGCCTGCTGCGCGATCATCTGGGCTCGAATGATCTTCTTGCAGGTCATCGGGAAAAATGCCCCCGCCTTCACCGTCGCATCATTTGCGATGATCATGCTGAGTCGCCCGGCCACCTGACCGATCGCGGTGACAACTCCGGCTCCGGGAGCCCCTCCATACTCTTGGTACATCCCCCATGCCGCCCAGATTCCGAGTTCCATGGGGGAGGTTCCTGAATCAACCAGATGGCCCATCCGCTCACGAGCCGTCATGCGCCCATGGCCATGCTGCCTGGCCACTCCTTTGGCACCTCCGCCTTCGGCGATCCGGGCCTCCATGGCGTTGTAGGCTTCGGTAAGATCGGGCAAAGACATGGTTTTTTCGCCATGAGAGGACTCTGGAGCAGATTTAGCCATGATTTGGGCCTCTGAGGATGATTAGAGGAGGTCGTGGGTCACAATTCCTTGCCATAGTCGGCTTGGGGCACTATCTTACCCGGCTTGCCAATGAGATAGAAACAGGCATCACAAGTGTGATGCAACCCGCCCGGATGGCCCGGGCTGACCAGACGGATCACATATGACCATTACCGAACAAAAGAAATCCGAGCTCATTCAGGAACATGGCCGCGACGGCAAGGACACCGGGTCCCCCGAGGTCCAGATCGCGATCATCACTGAACGCATCAATGCGCTTCAAGGCCACTTTAAGAGCAACCACAAGGATCACGCCAGCCGGCGTGGCCTTCTGATGCTCGTCGGTCGAAGAAATCGGCTGCTCAGGTACCTCTCACGAACAGATCGTGATGCGTACCAGGCGCTCATCAAGAAGCTCGGCCTCAGAAAGTAATTGTGCGATCCGGGTCATTTACCGGATCGTTTTTCTTCCCTTCAGCCGCTGGCGCGGCAGTGGGCGATCCTCACTCGTGACTACGCGCGTGATGATCGCCTTCTGCCGAGAGCGGTCAAAAAGTGATCGGATCAAGTTCCGATCGAACAACCCCACGAAACACTTCGTTTCGATGGCAGGAGTACATCATGACTAAGACAGTTGTGGAACGAGAGATCGGCGGCCGCACGATGCGGATCGAAACCGGTCGGGTCGCCAGGCTTGCAGCAGGCTCGGTGATCATCAGTTACGGCGAAACCGCCGTTCTTTCAACTTGTGTCCGAGCCGACCCGCGACCCGGACTCGATTTCTTCCCTCTCCAATGCGACTATCGGGAAAAGCTCAGCGCCGCTGGCAAGTTCCCCGGTGGATTCAGGAAGCGCGAAGGCGCCCCGAGCGAGAAGGAAATCCTCACGATGCGAATGATGGACCGCCCGATGCGGCCCCTTTTCCCCGATGGCTTCATCGACGAAGTCCAGCTTCAGTGCTGGGTGATGTCCCATGACGGCCAGAACGACGCTGACGTGGTCGCATGCTGTGGCGCTTCCGCCGCGGCACACATCTCGGACGCGCCCTTCGAAGGCCCCATCGCGACCATTCGCGTTGGCCGCATCTACACGGATGCTGGAGCCGAATTCGTACTGAACCCTTCTCAGGCACAGATCGAATTCAGTGATCTGGACCTCGTTCTTTCCGGCCACAAGGACGGGATCAACATGATCGAGGTGGGCGCCGCGGAGATCAGCGAAGAAGATCTCCTCGAAGCCATGAAGTTCGGTATCGCCGAAGGCATCACTCCGATCCTCGAGCTCATCGAAGAGCTCCGAGAGAAGTGCAACGCCCCTGAGAAGCGAATGGGCGAACTGGCACTGCCCAGCGATGACGTGATGACGGTGGTCAAAGACGCGATCTATGACGAGCTCGTCGAAGCACGCAAGCTCAAGGGCAAGAAGATCCGAAACGACAAGGTCGCGGAACTGAAGGCGAAGGTCCTTCACGAGCATTTCCAGCTCCCGGAAGGCGGAGACTATCCCACCTACAAGGCTGCCGAATCACGCAAGAAGGATGCGGTCGAATGCTTCCGAAAGCTCGAGAAGAAGATCACCCACATGCTGGTCGCTGAACACGGTATCAGGGCCGAGGGACGAGGCCTCGACGTCATCAGAGACATCGAGATGGAAACGTCCATCTTCGAAAGAACGCACGGCTCCGCATTCTTCCAACGCGGTGAAACCCAGAGTCTCGTCACCTGCGTCCTGGGCACCATCAAGGGCGAACAGATCGTCGACGGGCTGATGCCGGAATACGCCAAGAAGTTCTACCTTCACTACAACTTCCCCCCCTTCTGCGTCGGTGAAGCCGGCCGAATCATGGGCCCGGGCCGTCGTGAAATCGGACATGGATCCCTTGCAGAGAAATCATTGCTCGGAATCCTTCCCTCCAGCGAGGACTTCCCCTACACCATCAGGCTTGTCTCCGACATCACTGAATCCAACGGCTCATCGTCGATGGCATCAGTGTGTGGCGGCTGCCTGGCATTGATGGATGCCGGCGTGCCCATCATCAACATCTGCGCAGGGATCTCGGTCGGCAGATTCACCTCATCCGAGGGCAAGGTCACCCATGTCACCGACATTCTCGGAGAAGAGGACTTCTTCGGTGAAATGGACTTCAAGGTCTCCGGAACCGTCGATGGCATCACCGGGATCCAGCTGGACCTGAAGGCACGTGGTCTTGATCTTGATGAGATCGAAATCATCTTCGAACAAGCCAAGAAGGGCCGACTTCAGATCATCGACCAGATCAAGGAAGTCATGCCGGAGCCCCGCGAGGACATCTCGAAGTACGCCCCGCGAATCATGACCGTCAAGATCGATCCGGACAAGATCGGCAAGCTCATCGGCCCTGGCGGCAAGACGATTCGCTCCATTCAGGAACGAACAGGAGCGCAGGTCGACGTCGAGGAAGATGGAACAGTCTTCATCGCCAGCGTCAACGCGGAAGGCGGCATGCAGGCAAGAGCCGAAGTCGAAGCACTTGGAGCGGAAATCAAGGTCGGCTCCATCTATGATGCCAAGGTGGTCTCCACCAAGGACTTCGGATGCTTCGTCGAGCTTGCGCCCGGCACCGATGCCATGTGTCACATTTCCGAACTTGCCGATGGGTTCGTGAAGAATGTCGATGAAGTCGTCTCCATCGGAGATGTGATCAAGGTGAAGGTCATCAATGTGGATGACACCGGCCGAATCAAGGTTTCACGCAAGGCCCTTCTGAAAGAAGAAGCCGCAGCAGAAACCAGCTGACGGCTGAGCACCCCCCCCCGGTGACCGGAATCCCAACGGTCTCAAGGGATTACAAGAATTGAAAAGCAGGTGTCTAAAAGACACCTGCTTTTTTTGTTTTGAGTCGGCTTGCAGAAATGACCTGATCCGATAAGAATGCCTGAGTAGAGATCTCAGTCTTGAATTTAAGCATCCAGGTACGTAGAGAAAGAAGACGGCGATGGCAATGGAAGAACTCAGCGAAATTCAAGGCGAAGTGAAATGGTTTGATGCCCGTAAAGGGTTCGGATTCATCATCGGTCCTGACAATCAGGACATCTTCGTCCACTTCTCAGTCATCGAACAGAATGAGGGGTTCCGAACCCTCAAGGATGGAGAGAAGGTTCTCTACAGCGCCAGCAAGAGTGAAAAGGGCTGGAGTGCCACCATGGCCAAGGCAGTCAACAGAACTCAAGTTCCGACAACCTCCGTCTGAAAAGACACTCACCGGGAATGGGTGGCCTTTGAAATGCCTTGCTCAAAGCGAACCTACTGACCTTCAAATCGGAATACATGTGAGATGACCCTGGGCTTTGAAGCGACATTCAGCCTTGAGGCACTCCTGTCAGCAGCATTGATCACGGCAGTGATCACCGCCGTCATTCTGAAAAAGAGACTCACCAGACGAGAAGGTCAGGCTCGAGAAGCCGAAAGACGCGCCGCCGTCTCGGAAAGACTCGCCGAACTCGGGGCGATGACGGGTGGACTCGCTCATGAAATCAAGAACCCGCTTTCCACAGTGGTTCTCAATTCACAACTCCTTCGAGAGGACATAGAAGAATCGGATCTTGAAGAGGACATTTCAGGAAGGATCATTCGTCGCACCAACGCCCTTGAAAGGGAAGCGGAGAGACTGAAGGAAATCCTCGAAGACTTCCTGCAATACGCCGGGCGAATGAAACTTGCCGCGACTTCACAGGATGCACGCATCATTGTGGATCAACTCGTGGACTTCTTTCACCCACAATGCGAACGTTCGGGGATCCTCATCCGACCGGACCTCCAGGAAGGCCCGATCATGGCCCGCCTGGATGAGAGTCTCTTCAAGCAAGCGGTCCTGAATCTGCTGATCAATGCATTGCAGGCGATGGAAGGCCCCACTTCAGAAAAGAAAGACGGCGAGCTGATCATTCGTCTTGAAAGCGACGAAGACACGCTTCGATTGCATGTCATCGATCAGGGTACGGGGATCCCCCCCGATCGCATGGAAGAGATCTTCCACCCATATGTCTCCACAAAATCCGGAGGCAGCGGGCTTGGCCTTCCCACAACCAGGAGGATCGTCGAGATGCATGGGGGTCGCATTGAGGTGCATTCCATCCCTGGCCAGGGGAGCGACTTCGTGATCATCATGCCGCTTTCAGGACCACAGGAAGATCAAGGCACGAATTAGGACCGGATCAATCCAGAAAGTCCTTTTCACGGAGTCGTTCAGGGACGTACTCCTCCGTCACATATGAGATGTCCTTGGTGATCAAGGCTTCGACTTCCATCTTGAAGCCGTTCCCGAGCATCTTCTTGATCTCACGCTGCCAACCTCGCCGGTCCTTGAACCATGGGTATTCGGCGATCTGCTTGGCCCTGGTTCGATCACGATCATTCAAGGCGATCTTCACGTCGTCAGAAAGCCCGCAGCGTTCGTAGTCATTGGCACGAATGCCCAGATACTTCGCTTCGGGGACCGCCATCCTCTTGCTCTCATACGCCAGATTGATCGATCCCTGCTTGATCACGCTGTAGATGTAATGCCCCCATGGATCGCAATCAAGAAGGCAGTAGATCGGCAGACCCAGCTCCTTGTTCAGACGATGAAGCAGTCGACGCATGCCGCGTGGAGGCTGCCCGGAACCCTCGGTCAGGATGCAATTGTGCGTCTCCCAGAACCGATCTTCATTGAAGCGGCTCCATACGGTGTCTTTTTCCACATGAAGCACGAAATCAGCATCGCACTTTCCGAACTTGACCACATTGGGCTCGCATATTGATGGTATGGCATATCCACCCGTCCCCATCTTGCGACAATTGATCTCATCTCCGTTGTCGAAGATGGTGATGTTTCCGACCATGGTGCCGCGTTTCTTGGCGAAGATGTGCAGATCCTCACGCAAGGTTCCGAGTGTGACTTCGAGATCCTCCAGAATCACATCCGATTCGGACTGGTCGTCGAAGGTCTTTTCCTTGGTTCCTTCAATCGTGTGCAGGCTCTTGTAGTACATGCCTCGAAGACTGAGTGTCTTTCCAGCTTCAACGAGATCCTTGCAGCCCTTTGCAAGAAGCACCGTCTGCATGAACTTCCGCGCCTGATTGAGATTGAAGAGTTCCCGACGCTGGGTGTTCTCACCCATCTCAAGTATTCGCTTCGACTTGTTGAAGCGCATGTTGGAAACCGTACGAGTCGGAACTTCGAAGAAAGGATCCTTCATGGCAAGACTTGTGTCGACCACGGATTGGGCCATTGAGTCGATTCTTGAAATGGTCGCCTTGGAACGCTCCGGCGACCTTGCGCCAGGTCCTGCGGAAGCAGAAGTCTTCTTTGATGACTTCTTTGATGACTTCTTCGCCACCTTCTTCGATGTCTTCTTGGTGACGGTCTT
>CABYSN010000045.1 GCA_902521645.1 Planctomycetota bacterium | reverse complement strand
TCCGCGTTCGATACCTTGATCTGAAAGGCTCTCAGAGCCCTCTCACGATGCCTATCAGGCTCTCCACGACATGAGCCCTCTGGCTTTCAGTCAGATCGGGGTAGATGGGGATGGCTATGGACTCTCGAGCCGCCGCTTCAGCAGCGGGGTGATCACCCTGTTCACCACCACAGAACGCAAAGCATTCCTGAAGATGAAGAGGCAGCGGATAGTAGATCTCTGATCCTACATTTACCTCTGCGAGGCGAGTTCGAACCAGATCACGATGCTCGGCTGGCACACGAACGATGTACTGATTGTAGATATGCCTTGCGCCTGAAACCGCAGGTTGAGGAAAACGAAGAGCAAGATCGGAACTTTCATCAAGCCCGACCAGAGAAGAAGCGCCTCCGGCATCGCTGATGGCGGCATCATAGAAGGCGGCATTACGCTGTCGACCTTCGGTCCAGGAATCGAGATGACGCAGCTTGACCGTCAACACCGCGGCCTGCAATGCATCAAGTCTTGAATTCAGGCCGATCTCACCATGGAAGTACTTGGGATCCATTCCGTGGTTTCTCAGCTTTGCAAGACGGCTGGCCAGAGCTTGATCCTGAAGAGTCACAATCCCAGCATCCCCGAAACCACCGAGATTCTTACTTGGAAAGAAGCTGAAACAGCCGGCGGACCCCATGGATCCTGCCCGACGACCGTGCATGTCCTCCGCCCCTATGGCTTGAGCTGCATCTTCGATCACAGGAACTCCCATGGAGGATGCAAAATCGAGAATGCCATCCATGTCGCAGCACTGACCAAAAAGGTGCACAGGGATGATCGCCTTGATCCGATTCGCATCAGGTCGGTCGAATGCCTTCTGAAGCAATTCGGCCGTCATGTTGTAGGAAGCAGGGTCGACATCGCAGAAGACAGGAGTCGCTCCGAGTCGATGGATGGATCCGGCAGTGGAAAAGAACGTGTAGGTGGGACAGACGACAAGATCACCATGTCCGACCTCCAGCCCCTGCAGTGGCAGGAGGATCGCATCCGATCCACTCGCACAGCCGACAGCGTGCGCGCAGCTGCAGTATCTAGAGACGTCCGCTTCGAGCTCGGCAAGCTTCGGCCCACCGATGAACCACTGACTTTCAATGACTTCACGCACCACGGGCTCGATCTCATCACGAATGGTGGCGTACTGCGCCTTCAAGTCGAGCAGAGGCACGGTGAGGTCGGTGTTGGATGCTGTGGTCATCTCATCGGCTCCGGGCATGGTCTTCCTGAGGTGAAATGGTAGCGAGCAAGAAAGCGCAAGGGCAAGAAAAGCGGCGACTCAACTTCCGGTCGATCCGAAACCTCCGGAGCCACGCACCGTCTCCTCGAGGGTCTCGACCTCCTGGATCTCCGCCCGGACGATGGGACAGATCACCATCTGGGCGATTCGCATCCCCCCTTCCACTGTGAACGGCTCCCGGCCAAGATTGATGAGAGGAATTTTCACTTCGCCACGGTAATCAGAATCGATGGTGCCGGGCGCGTTGGGCATGGAGATTCCATGCTTGGTTGAAAGTCCGCTCCGGGGACGAACCTGGGCCTCGAAACCATCCGGGATGGCCATCGCAAACCCACAGGGAACGAGACAGATATCACCTGACTCGATCACAAGAGGTGACGATATCGCGGCGTGGAGATCCATCCCGGCGGCATGAGGGGTCTGGTAATGAGGAACGGTTGCCAGAGGGGACAATCGGTGAAAGCTGAAGTGAACGGTTTCCATATATCAATTCTACCGAAAAGTGCCGCTTTGACACTCAGGCCTTTTTGAGATCCTTCACGGCCTGAAGCACTTCTTCAGCATGCCCGGGAACCTTCACCTTGTCCCAACGGCGGACGACCTTGCCTTTGGAATCGATGAGATAGGTTGTACGCACGACGCCCATGTACTTGCGCCCGTACATGGATTTCTCCTGCCAGACACCGTATTTCTCACATACTTTCGGATCGCCCTTCGCATTCTTGGGGTCCGAGAGGAGTGTGAAGTTCAGATCATGCTTGTTCACGAACTTGGCATGACTCGCTTCACTGTCAGGGCTCACTCCAAGCACGACGGCCCTCGTTCTTCTGAACTTTGGCTGATCATCTCGAAACTGACATGCCTGAGCTGTGCAACCAGAGGTGTCATCCTTGGGATAGAAATACAAAACCACTGGATGGCCCAGGTAATCCTTGAGGCTGTGCTTCTCTTCGTTCTGATCCTTGAGGGTGAGAGCGGGAGCCTTGCGCCCGACATCGACGAGTGACATTGATGTTCCTCCAAAGGTGAGTCTGAGTTGAAAGGGAGCTTTTCAGAAATCCGAGCGACGGTAATCGAGATCGGGAACACGTGAGGGATGAGTCGCGACATGGTCGGTCTTGAATACCCCCACCCAATGATTTTCAGAGATCTCATGAAGCATGTACTCGTCATCTTCATCAGGCAGAGAAGGCTTGACCGATTCGGGAGGATCCGGCCACCATGGAACGATGCCCTTTTCAAAACCGTCGAGTTTCACATACTCATCTGGATTGTCGACGATCTGCTCGACAGTCACAAGGCGCTCCATGTTCTCACGAAGCTTGGGGATCGATCTGAACAATCCGCGCGTGTAGGGATGAAGCGGATTGTCGAACAACTCGAAGATGTTTGCATACTCCACGACTCGACCGGCATACATCACACATACGACGTCAGCGTTTTCCGCGACGACACCGAGATTGTGAGTGATGAGCATGATGCCCATTCTTCTCGTGCGCTGAAGTTCTCGAAGCAATTCGAGGATCTGTGCCTGGATAGTCACGTCAAGAGCCGTCGTAGGCTCATCCGCGAGCAGGAGCTTGGGCTGACATGCCAGCGCCATGGCAATCATGACACGCTGCCGCATGCCGCCTGAGAATTGATGAGGATACGCCTTCATGCGCTGATCAGGCTGAGGGATGCCCACATCCCGCATGGACGTGATGGCGATCTCCACCGCCTCCTCCTGGGACACATCCTGATGGAGAAGAATGGCTTCCATGATCTGATCACCGATGGTGTAGACCGGATTCAGCGAGGTCATCGGTTCCTGGAAGATCATGGCGATGTCGTTTCCACGAAGCGCACGAATCTCACGTTCATCAAATCGAAGAACGTCCCGTCCCATGAAGAGTGCATGGCCTCGGTCGAAACGGCCCGGTGGCTGTGGGACCAACTGCATGGTGCTCATCGCCGTGACGCTCTTGCCACATCCCGATTCACCCACCACGGCGAGTGTCTGAGAGGGATAGACCGTCATGTTCACGCCAGCAACCGCCTGCACCCTCGGACTTTCAGGAGCCGATGGATTGGCGAATGAGACGGCAAGATCCCTGACCTCCAGGAGTGGCGCTGCCATGTCGATTTCAGTGGTATTGGAAGTATCCGACATCAGTGTGCCGCCTTACGCATCTTGGGATCGATCGCATCTCGGAAATTCTCACCGAGCACGTTGTAGGCCAGAACGGTCAGGAAGATGGCAAGTCCGGGAAAGACCGCCATCCACCAGAGAAAGACCCCGGTCTCACCCGTGGTGAGCGACAGGAGCTTGCCCCAGGAAGGCTGCCCGTATGGACCAAGCCCGAGGTAGCTCAGAGTGGCTTCGGCGATGATCGCCGCGGCGACACCGAAGGATGCCTGAACAAGAACGGGAGTGACCCCGTTGGGAAGCATGTGCCTGAAGAGGACCGAATGCAGAGGAAGTCCCACTGCTCGGCAACTCTGGACGAAATCCTGGTTTCGAAGCTTCAGGAATTCAGCTCGTATGAATCGGGCCGATCCGGTCCAGGTCACGCATCCGATGATGGTCATCATCACATAGGTGTTTCGTGGAAGAGCGGAAGCCGCGACGATCAACAGGAACAGGACAGGGACTGCCATGAAGATCTCGACGATACGTGAGAGCACCAGATCAACCCAGCCGCCGAAGTATCCCATGAGGGCTCCGATGACGATTCCGATCAAGACGGAAAGTCCTGTTGAAACGAGACCGATCGAGATCGAGAGCCGACATGCCCAGAGCATCTGGGCGAGGACATCACGACCGATGGGATCGGTGCCCAGGAAGAAGGTTCGCTTTCCATATTCGGTCTTCGAAATCTTCTTCGCAAGCACGACGAACTGAATGCGATCGGGAATCTTGGACTTGAATTCCGACAGTCCATCCGTGATGGCGATCTTGGCATTTCGCCCGGAAGGCTCGAGAGATGAGAACAAGCCGGCAGTGGTGATTGCAGCGGCCTGCGCACCCGCCTCGTCGCCGGCCTCGAGGGAGAGACGATACTCCGCCATCCGAGAAGCGGCTTCATTGAACAACGAAACGTACTTTGCGGAGAAACCAAGCTCGGGGAGCTGGCCGAGCTCACTCGTGCAATTGCAGATCAACCCATTGACGAGGACGGTCTTGGCCTCTCGGTCGAGTGGCAGTCCCTCCACACCGGAAGCCAGATTGAAGACAACCGTTCGCGCGAGAAACCCGATGCCATCCTCGATCTGATCATCCGCAACCGACTGAAACGCATCAGCCGTGGTTTGCGCGGGGGGAGTCGAATAGTACTCGCCCCGAGACTGGGTCGGAGACCATGGGATCAGGGTGTAGGTGTTCTCCATGGTGCCTTCGATCTGTCCACGGACAAATCGTTCGGGCTGCAGCACGGGGGATGTCCATCGATCAGCACAGACCCATCCGACGAACAACGCGACGGCGAATGCGAAGATCACCCGGGCACTCTTGGCCTTGAAGGTGGGAAGCAATGCAAGACATGCTGCAACGAACAAGGCGCTTCCGAAGCAGACCATGTAGATGAAAGCGAGATCTCCGCCCCCGCTTCCCGCTACATCCGCGAGAACGAACTGCAGAAGAGCCACCAGAACGACCGTCAAACCACCCAGAACGAGGGACGCGCTGATGATTCCAAGTCGATGCTGGCGAGTCATCTTCAGTGGGAGAAAAAAGAAGATCGGACCCAGGATGCCACCGAGAACCAGAAGCAGATCCGTGGCGGTCAGCGAAGCGAAGAGGGGTGAGAATTCCCTCACCAGGTCACCGTCCGTCGTACGCTCCACACTCCAGAGTGGCAGTCCGTTCGCGAGGACGGGAGCGAACAATGCGAAGAATCCCACGATGGCGATCCAGATCAACCCGACCTGGGCGCCTCGCCGAATGACGACACGATGCCAGGCATCCGCCCAGAACGGCCGGGCTCTCTGGACACCGACTCCTCGCATCACATCGATGCCGGAGATCGTCTTTTCGGGCTTCTTGTCTTCTTGTGTCATCTCTTGAGGACTCGGTTCAATCGTAACTGACGCGTGGATCGGCCACGGCGTAAAGGATGTCGGCAAGCAGGAGCGCGACGAGGTTGACCACGGCGATCATGAAGACGTTGGCGAGAATCACATCTTTGTCGAGATTGAAGATCGCCTGGATGATCAGGGACCCCATTCCCGGAATCGAAAAGATTCGCTCGATCACCACGGATCCCGCCAGCATCGCGGGAAAGACGAGCACGAAGATCGTGATGATGGGAAGCAGACTGTTGCGGAACACGTGATACCACTTGACTTCACTGTCGGACACGCCCTTGGCACGAGCGGTACGAACGAAGTCCATGGTGTAGTTGTCGAGCATCGCGGCACGGGTCTGCTTGGCGAGCACCGCGAATCCACCATAGACGAGACACATCACGGGAAGCACCAGATGCCACAGAAGATCGAGCAGGTATCCGGCATGGAATTCACCGCCCCGCCAATTGGGCATGTAGAGCATGTCGTCGGAACCGTTCGAATGAAGACCTGAGGCAGGGAACCAGCCCAGATACTCCTTGTCGGCAAGGAAACCAATCGCCAGAACACCCGCCCAGACGACGGGGATCGACCAGAACATCACGAAGACGGTTCCCGAAACCTTGTCGAAGAGCTTGTTCTGCTGCGCGGCTGCCTGCATGCCGAATGGAACGGCGATGAGATAGATGAAGGGAATGGCAACGACGTTCAGAAGGAGCGTCACAGGAAGGGCCTCCGCGATCAGGTCAATCACAGGCCGCCCGATGGTGAAACTCTTTCCGAAATTCGGCCAATCCAGATTGACGAAATTCCCGAACCCGATTCCTGAGATCGGATAAGGCTTGGACTGAAAAGCCTGGCGAACACGAGCCAAGGCTGCAAGGGCCTCGGCCTGCTTGGCAGTGGTGTCCTGATAGGCCTCCACGATCGAAGGCCATGAAGAAAGAGTCTTGTCGGGGACACGGCCAGCCAGGAGGGCATAGTCGATGTCGGTTCCATCATGGATGACGTCGGCAAACGAGGAGGAGGCGGTCGTTGCGGCCATCCTCACCGCGACATCAGGATCGATGCCGTCCGCCTCGAGACGAGCAGTCTCGTCCTTGATCGCTTTTTCTGAATCCTCCGCGACATATTGATTGATGGCACTGCCAAGAGCGCGGACTGCAAGGAGATATTGAGCACGAGCGCGGAGGTACGCCTTGTTGGCATCCTTGTACTCGGGAATCATCTCAGGTGACTCACCCACGGAGTACCCCTCGTCACGGCGTTCTTCAGCCTGAGCTTCCGCCATCCGGACCTGAGCGATCCGGATTTCGTTCGCATCATTGGCAACGACCGAATTGCCGGCCATCGCTTTCTCGAGCAACTTCTCGGGCGGGACGAAGTCCTCACCAAACCAGCCGGCTTCGATTGGAAGGTCTTTCACGGAACGCGGTGGCTCCTCGAGATCACCGGCGTAATTCCGCATTGCTCGATCACCGAACTTGATGGGCGAGATTCGGCCAAGCCAACGGAAATACTGCACCACGGCATGGTCGTCCAAACCGTATCGATCCTCGATGTAGAGCAACTGGAGACTTGCCTTGCTGTCAGCGTCGACATTGCCACCTGCCGCACGTAGTGACGCACCGATACCCCCTGGCGCCATGGCGAGAAGCATGAACACCATGAAGGTAATTCCGAACAATGTCGGAATCATCAAAAGCAGGCGTCGTCCGATGTAACCAAGCATGACTAGGTGGGCGTTCTCCGTGAACCGAGACTAATGTCCCATCAGCTCGTGGGAGTTGCGTCGCTTTCTCCGATTCGGAAGAATTCGGCGGGCTCCAGACCCACGGGGTAGGTTTCGACGTTCCCGATCTCACGATTGATGAATCTGATCCAAGGCGCCACACGAACGAAGGTGTAGGGCTGTTCGTCGTGAAGGATGTCATGAAAATCGTGCCAGATAAGCATGCGTGACTCTGCATCCATGGTCTGACGGCCCTTGTCGATGAGGTCGCTGGCTGCCTGGTTGTCCCATTGGATGAAGTTGTCGCCCTGATTCTGAATCGAATCACGATGCCAGATTTGGCGGGGATCGCTTTCCGGACCGGAAGCACTCCAGCCCATGATCATGGCGTCGAAGTCACGACCCTTGAGCATGTCCGAATAGAAGGACCAGTCGACGACACGAGGCTCGCAGAGAATTCCGACCTCTTCGCACTGGCTGACCAGATAGCTGATGATTCGCTCGGTCGTCTCACCACTCTGGGTGATCGTGAATTCGAACTTGAAGGGCGTCCCTTTCGAGAAGTACTCGTCATCAAGTTGATATTCCAGAACGCCATCCTTGTTGAGATCCTCCCAGCCGGACTCCTTCAGCAGAGCACGTGCCTCGTCGAGGCTGTATGGCCACGGCTGGATGGCTGGATTGGATGCAGGAGAACTGGGACTGCTCGGTCCCGTGGAGACGACACCGACACCTGCATAGATTTCACGAATCATCTGTTCACGATCCAGAGTCATCGTCATCGCACGACGGACGCGCTTGTCATGAAATGGGGTCCACTGGCCATCGGGTGGACCGCCACGTCGACCGCACTGCCAACCGATGAATCCGTTTCCGGATCGCATGTTCACCCATTTGTAGATCGCGTTGTCGGTCAGGAAGTCCGAGTTGGACCTGAGTTCGGAGTACTGGGAGGATGAGGGTGACAGCATGTCACCATCACCGTTCCTGAAACCGACCAGTGCCGCGACCGATTCGGTGATCACTTTGAAACGGAGGCTGTCCAGGGGGGCCTTCTCAGTGCCCCAGTACCGCTCGTTGCGGACGATCACGACATCCGAACCAGGCGACCATTGATTGTCCGGATCATTCGATTCCATCTTGAATCGGCCTGAACCCATCAGAAGACCGGTCGACTGATTGATCGTCGATTCTTCGAACTGAGAGTAGTAGTGCTTGGGGAGGATGTAGTTCCCGAGAGCACCGCTCAGATTCGAGAAGAGCGCCTTGTTGAAGGTGATCTCGAGAGCGTGATCACTGAGCACCTCGACATCTTCGATCATGTCGAGGATGGAGCGAGATCGCTCTGCTTCGATTCGTTCGTTGAAGACGAAATCCTCGAGAGTCCATCTCACATCCTCCGCGGTGACGGGAACACCATCACTGAAGCGAGCCTTGGGGTTCAGGTGAACTCGAAGCCAGAGTCCATCCGGATCGAACTGCCAGGCATCCGCAAGAACGCCACGGAGCTTCAAGGTTTCGGGATCGTAGGCAGCCATCGACTCGAGCACCTGATCGGTGATACGACGGCTGTAGACATCTCCTGAGAGGTAGGGTGTGATTCGTGGCAACTGGGCTGAGAAGATCTCGGTGAATTCGCCGCCATCGGAGAACCCGGGGACTTCAGATGGCTGGCTGCCCATTCCCCATGGCTCCTGCCAATCGATCGCAACACCCGGGCGAGCCCAGGACTCATCTCTTCCGCTGACGGTTGAAGTCGGTGAACCCTGGGGGGTCCAATCACCCACGCTCACAGGGCGAGACAGAATGGCTTCTCGAAGAGCGGTCAGTTCACCACGCAGCTCCGAAAGCGCGGCACTCGAATCACTGCCCGCGGCAACCGCACCCTCAAGCTCGGCGACCTTGGATTCGACCTGCTGAACCTGTTGCAGGACGCGATCGTTTCCAAACATTCCAAGGACCACAAGGGTGGCGACGGTCAAGAGGAGGACAAGCATGACGCCGTCCTTCAAGCCGAATCGATTCTGCATATCACGTTCCTAATGCCACGGGGGCGGGTAGATGATGTCGAGGTCAGATCTGTAGATCACACAGGCTAAACGCTGGCACGTATGGGATCAAACCTCTCCTTCAGATGATCCCCTACGAAATTGAGTGCCAGGAGCGAAGTTCCGATCAACAGACAGGGCCAGAAAAGGAGCCACCAGTGGCTCTTGACGGTATTCAGTTCGGAAAGTCCGCTGGAGGCCAGATTTCCCCAGCTGGGAAGGGGATCCTTCACCCCGATCCCAAGAAAACTCAGGAAGCTTTCCGAAAGAATGGCCGCTGGGACCGCAAGGGTGGCATAGACGATGATCGGCCCCATGAGATTGGGGAGAAGATGTCGGAGAAACTGGCGTTTCAGCGGGACCCCCACTGCCTTGGAGGCCTCCATGAAAGGCTGCTCACGGAGACTGAGCACCTGCCCACGGATGACCCGTGCCATCGCCAGCCAGCTCACGGCACCAATCGCCGCCAGGAGAGTCAGAACATTGACGAACTGCCGGCCCGCTTCCCCCATCTCGGCCGCCTGAGACTGGAGGTAACCGTCGACAGCGACGGAGAGGAGAACGACCAGCAGGATGTAGGGCAGGCCGAAGAGGATGTCCACGAGTCGCATCAGGAGAGCATCAAGGCGCCCTCCTGCCCAGCCTGCGAGCGCTCCGTAGATCGTTCCGATCAGAACGGAGAGAAGGGCTGCACAGAATCCTATCGCCAGGCTGATTCCCCCCCCCTGCCAGACAACGAGCGAAGAAATCACGACCAAGACGGTCCGTCCCCAGGATGCGACCGGGAACATAGGCACCGGAGTCCTGCTGACTCTGCAGCAATTCCTGTTGCGCTGGGGTGGTATGCCACCAGGCCGGTGGAAACAATGCCAGTTGAAGATTCGAGGCTTCATATCGACGGGTCGGTATGCCATCACTCTCGATCACACCGAATGTCCAGGGAATTGAGAGCAGGGATCCAAGCAGGATCACCCCGAGAATCAGAGATCCGAACACGCCCGACCGGGAGGTACGCCTGCGGAGTCGAGATGATGTGCCGACTGATTCCATCCACTGAAGTGTATCGAATCGTTCTACTCGGGAAGTGACTCAGAGCCGGTCAGAAGGAGGTTCCTCTTCAGAGGTAGCGCCCTCGACGGAAGGTTCCATGAGCTGCCGTAGCTGCTGCTGCTTCTGACGCTGCAGAAGAGGAGGCATCTTGCCTGAAAGCAGACGATCGACGATTTCATCGGCCCGAGTCTGTCTCTGCTCGAAATCCATCATGACCTCCGCACGAAGACGTTCAAGTGCACTGGCCATCGCCGCCAGTTCCTCCGCACGAACTCGTAGTTTCAAATCGACCTGGACAAGCGCGAGCTGCTTCAGGCGGCCGAGAATTTTTTCCGACGCTGCCGTCTCGGTTGATTCCAGCGATTCACGATGTGCCTGGGCGAGTGCCCAAAGAGTCTCGTCGTTTTGAATCTCCTCGATTCGAAGTTGATAGAGACTTGGATTCTGGGCCTTCAACTCGACCAGATACCAGATCCTGCGACCGATGCTCCTGAGCGTTTGTTGAAATTTCTGAGGATCTCCAGCACGCATGGACTCGAGTGACTCCTTCCACTCGGGCTTGAGATCGGATGCCACAAGAATGAAGCTGTCAATGTCGGCTTCGGTTGGATTGTCCATGCGACGCAAGGGGCGACCGGAGCGCCTGTCAC
>CABYSN010000044.1 GCA_902521645.1 Planctomycetota bacterium | reverse complement strand
GTAGAGGAACCAGAGATGCATCGGCCCGGCATCGATGGAATCGGCGTTCCACCTCATCTCCTCGAAGGCCGCGGAGATAGATCGAACGCCTGGGGCCTGTGACGAATAGGTGAAGGCGAAGCTCAACGACCAGGCAAGCATTGGATACAGAACGAACCAGCCGATCACCAACGGTATGACGATGCGGTCGAAACGATGACCCGCAAAGATTCTGGGGCCTTTTCGGTCGAAGAGCAACGCCGCGAAGAAACCGGCCATCACGAAGAAGACGGGCATGCGGAAGATGTGGATCGAAAGCGCCAGAAGTCCCGCCAACGGAGAACGCTCGGGGTCGTAATAGAGCCAGACTCCGTCCTGCTCCTGGAAGACCAGAGCCGTGTGCAGGACGACGCCGAGCAGCATCATCACGGCCCGAGTGAAATCAAGGCCGTGGTAACGCCTGTGATCGGAACCACCGACGGGGGGCGGTGGAGGGATGCGTGCGGGATCTGACATCCATGCAGCATACTTCCTTGATGACAGGGCCTGAACTCGACTCAGAGAAGTTCGGATGCGATTTTCGCAAGCTCGCTTCGCTCGGTGCTGGAGAGGGACACATGTCCGGCGATTCGGTGGCCACGCAGCCGATCGATCACATGAGTCAGTCCATTGCTCGCGGAATCGAGATAGGGCGAATCGATCTGCTCGATGTCACCACAAAGAATGATCTTGGTGCCTTCACCAACGCGCGAGACGATCGTTCTCACTTCATGGGGTGACAGATTCTGCGCCTCGTCGACGATCATGAATTGATGGGGAATGGACCGTCCCCGGATGTAGGTGATGGGTTCAAGAACGATCTGCCCGGAAGCCATGAGACGATCGAGGCGCTGCTCCGGAGTTCGGCTGTCGGCGGTGTTGTGACTTCCACGAGTGGAGAGCAGATAGGCGATGTTGTCGAAGATCGGCTGCATCCACATCGCCATCTTCTCGTCCTTGTCACCGGGAAGGAACCCGATGTCGCGGCCGAGGGGCATGATCGGCCGTGCCGTGAGCATCTTGTCGAAGTGCTCCTCCTTGATGACCTTCTGAAGGCCCGCGGCCAGCGCAAGCAAGGTCTTGCCGGTTCCCGCAGGACCGATCAGCGTGATGACCTTGATGTCGTCGTCGAGAAGCAGATCGAGCGCCATCGTCTGCTGGACGTTTCGAGCGATGATGCCGTAGACGGGTTTTCTGGGACCGGTCACTGGGATCACATGACCGGTGTCGGCAAGGACTCTTGCAAGTCCGACGTGCGTCTCGTCATCCTGGTCGCGCAAGACGATGAATTCATTGGGAAAGACGTCGAGCTTCTCCAGATCGGATCCGGATGAAGTCCGCAGGGAGAAACCTTCCAGCCTCGCGAGGCTCAACTGACGCTCCTCGTAAAGCTCGTCGATCATGGAGGATTCCACTTCGACCTCGATGTATCCGTCATAGAGCCAGTCGGTGTCGACTCTCCCCGCCTCGAAATCCTCGCAGGGGATCTCGAGTGCGTCGCATTTGACGCGGGCATTGATGTCCTTGGAGATGAAGAAGGTGGACGCACCGGCGGCATGAAGGGCGTGTGCGACTCCGAGGATACGGTTGTCGGCGATGTCGAGATCCAATGAGATGTTCAATGACCGATCACAGCGATCGATGCGGACGATCCCGCCGGAATCGTTCCAGCAGACTCCTTCGAACAAACGCCCTTTTTCACGGAGTCCGTCGAGCGATCGAATCGCCTGACGGGCGTTTCGTCCGGTTTCATCGTTGTTCTTCTTGAAGCGGTCGATCTCCTCGATCACTGTCAGGGGGATAACGACCACATGCTCTTCGAATTGAAAGAGAGCGGTCGGGTCGTGCAGAAGGACGTTGGTGTCGAGGACGAAGTGTTTGAGCTTCATCGGAGTCGATTTTCGGTCATGGGAGGCATCTGCATGGTCTGTGCTGAGTGACACGTGATGTTCCTTGTGTTCGAATGACAGGGCATCTGAGACTCGGGAGACTCACCCTAACGATACGCAAAAGAAACGATCCGAATCCACCCAATCCCGCCTGAGAACGCAAGATTGGAAAAACATCTGCCTGGAGTCTTCAAATGACGGGTCGTGATGGAGACGGGCATGCCCGCTTTCATATCGAGAGAGGCTCCATGTAAGATCTGAGCGTGAGGAATGCGCCATTTGTGCAGGAGAATTTGAACGATGCCGACCACCGCGGAACGAATACGTGAAGCTCTCGAGAAGATCGCACCACTCCAGTATGCGGAGGAATGGGACAATGTCGGAGAGCTGATACGGGGCGCACGAGACCGTGTGAACAGAGTCCTGCTCACGATCGACCTGACGGAGCCCGTGCTGGAAGAGGCCGTCGAGCAGAAGGTCGACATGGTGGTCGCCTACCACCCACCGATCTTCAAGCCCTTGCAGCGACTGGGTTCGATGGAACCCTCGGAAAGAATCATCCTTGGTGCGACCAGAGCGGGCCTGCACGTGTATTCCCCGCACACCGCGCTTGATGCGGCGATCGATGGCGTGAACGACTGGCTGGCGGACTGCCTTGGAAGTGGAGACCGAAGAGCGCTGGTTCCCGTGAACGGTTCGGTGGGATCGGAATTGTGCAAGATCGTGACCTTCTGCCCCGAGGACTCCGTCGACAGGATCAGGGATGGACTGGCATCCGTCGGTGCCGGGACGATCGGTGAATACAAACGATGTTCCTTCGAGATCGACGGCACGGGAACATTCCACGGAAGCGCCAAGAGTTCGCCCAAAGTCGGCAAATCGGGAAAACTGGAACGACTTTCCGAAAAGCGGCTGGAGATGGTGTGCCCGCGACAGAGCCTTCCGGCAGCGGTCAGAGCACTTGCAAGTTTCCACCCCTACGAGGAACCGCCGATAGAGATCTACGCCCTCGAACCACTGCCCATCAGAGAGACCGGTGCAGGAAGAAGAATCGTCCTCGATCGTGCTATCTCATTGAGACGTGCCGTGGAACTGGTCAAGAACCGAACCGACGTCCGTGAACTCAAGCTCGCCAAGGCAAGGACCAGGACGAGACAGCACAGGACGATCGGGCTGTGCGCCGGTTCGGGTGGATCACTTCTCGAGGATGCGATCGCACAGGACTGCACACTCTTTGTCACCGGAGAGATGTCGCATCATGATCTGCTCAAGGCACAGGCGGCGGGCTGCACCGTGCTGCTCGCGGGACACACCGACACCGAGCGCGGATATCTTCCGGTGCTGGCACGAAGGCTGGCATCGGAACTGGGCTCGGAAACCGCGAGCTTCCTCATCAGTCGTCGGGATCGTCGTCCGCTTCGTACGGTCTGATCGTGACCGGATTCTCGGGACGGGAAACCCCGAACCAGAGTCGATAGAAGAGACGATTCACATCATCGAGAATCACGATGATCGCCGGCAGGACGATCAGAGTGAGCGCCGTCGATGAGACGAGACCCGCGGTGATCGAGATCGCCATGGGGATGAGAAATCTCGCCTGGAAAGACTGCTCGAGCATCAAAGGCGACAGTCCCAGAACCGTCGTCGCGGTCGTCAGAACGATCGGGCGCAGACGACGACGACCCGCCTCGAGCAGAGCATCGATCAGAGGCAGACCGTTCCTGCGGAACTTGTTGAAGAAGTCGATCAGGATCAGGGAGTTGTTCACGACGATTCCAGCGAGCGCCACGACACCTATGAGACTGAGAAACGTCATCTCGAATCCAAGCAACAGGTGCCCCCAGATCACTCCGATGAATCCGAAAGGAATGGCCAGCATCACCGCGATGGGTTGGAAATAACTGGCGAACAACCAGGCCAGAATCACGTAGATCATGAGGAGTGCGGCACCGAAGGCGACAGGAAGCGTGGAGAAGGCCTCAGCCACGTCGGCCTGCCTACCACCGGAACGAATCTGAATCTCGGGCCACTTCTCCTCGATCGCGGCCAGAGGGCCGATCATCTCCCGGTAGAGCTCTTCCGGACTGGTCGCGACATCGGTGTCGGCGAAGACGTTGATGGCACGTTGACGATCGATCCTCTTGATCGTGGTGTACCCCTCTGCCTCCTCGAGCCGGGCGACCTCGTAGAGTGGGACCAACGCTCCAGCGGGCGAGAGAATCCACATCTGCTCGAGATCCTGCAGACGGTTTCGGGAGTCCGCGTCCAGTCGCACGCGAACGTCGATGTCCTCCCTGTTCTCACTGAAGACATGCGCGTCGAGGCCGTAGAGTGCGGCTCGCAACTGAAGGGAGATGTCGACCACAGTGAAACCAAGAGCAGCGGCGCCGGGGCGCAGATGGACCCGGATCTCCTTCTGACCGAGAACATCATCATTGCTCACGCTGAGGATGCCGTCGAAACTTTTGACGAGATCCTCCACCTCATGCACGACGGGCATGATCGCATCACGATCAGCACCCGCGATGCGAATGGTGATGTCCTTGCCGCCGGGACCACCATCCAGAGTCGTGAAGCTCACCTCGTCAGCTTCCGAAACGTCACCCATTTCGAGTCGGATGGACTCCACGACTTCGCCGCTCGACCGCTCCCGTTGTTCGATGGGTTTCAGTTCGAGGAAGATCTGTCCGTTGTTCGTAGAGGTCGAACCCATGGCTCCGGTCGCGATGTCGAAGGATGACCCGATGGTGGTCGAAATCGCGGCGAGCTCATCCTGTTTTCGAGCGATATTCTCGATGCGTGCGATGAATTCGGACGTCTTCTCCAGCGAGGTCCCCGTCGGCATGCGGACCTCGACCAGCATGTTCTCGGCATCCTGCACGGGAAGAAACTCGAAGGGCACGCGCCGGCCGGTGACCAGACCGAGGGAGATCACGAGCAGGCCGAGGGCGGTGGCGGTCGTGATGTAACGGTAGTTCAGGGCCTTTCGGGTGAAGGATGTGTATCGCTCGATGATCCAGGCGAGAAGAACGCGGTCGCGCCAGTCGCTGAAGTCGTCGAGCCGTCGCATGATGCGGCCTGGCTTTTTGTTCTGGTGCCGCTTGATCGCGTGAGCCATGTGGCTGGGGAGAATCAGAATCGACTCGATGTAGCTCGAAGCCAGGGCGCAGACCACCACCCAGGGAAGCGCTCCCATCAGATCACCTATCTGTCCCTGGATAAAAAGGAGCGGGATGAAGGCGACGATCGTGGTGGAGACGGTGCCCAGAACGGGCCAGGCGACCTGATTGCCTCCCCTGACCGCGGCAGCCTCCGGATCGTCACCACCTTCAGCCTCGGCCTGTATGTTCTCCGCCACCACGATCGCATCGTCCGTCAGCATGCCCAGCGTGACCAACAGGCCGAACATGGTGAGAAGGTTGAGGGTGATGCCGAGGAAATACATCGCCACCAGGGTTCCGGCGACGGCGGTGATGAGACC
Source organism: Planctomycetota bacterium (assembly GCA_902521645.1). Taxonomy (GTDB): domain Bacteria; phylum Planctomycetota; class Phycisphaerae; order Phycisphaerales; family SM1A02; genus UBA8087. The sequence goes on along the minus strand of CABYSN010000044.1, from coordinate 6,110 downwards.
GATCATGACCCAGAGCGACGTTCTGATGTTGAGAACGAGAAAGAGCGCGAGAAATACCAGGACCGCACCCTGGGAGGCGTTTCGAGTGAGAAGTTCGAGACGTCCCTGGATGAAGCGAGACAGGTCTGTGCTGGTGGAGAGCGTTCCGGGAAGCTCGTCCAGGCTCGAAGCGCCCAACGACCAGGCCTTCCAGTTCGCGCGTTCCATCAGACGATCGAGTGTGGACCCGTCGAACGGCTGTTGATTCCTACCACGCACGTATGACTTGACCATGGAGGAGATCTCGATGGCATCCTGACTTCCCTCGCGGAAGACCGTGAGATCCGCCGCTGGTTCACCATTGAATCGCTGGACGATGTCGACGTCGATGTATCCCTCGACCACCTCCGCGACATCAGCCACTGTCAAAAGGGAGCCATCGGGATTGGCGCGCAGAACGATGGACTTGATCGAATCGGAGCGGACGTCCACGCCGACCGTTCGCACGTTGATGTTGCCGCGTCCGGTCTTGAGCGTTCCACTGGGCAGCTCCGACATCCACGCGGAAATGACATCCGACACCATCGGCATCGACAGACCATTCTCGAGAAGCGCCTGTGAATCGACGTCCACGGAGATCTCGTACTGCCGGACACCGGTCTCAAGCAGGGAACCCATCCCGGGAAGTGATTCGAGATCCTCCTTGATGCGACGAAGCCCACGCTTGAGTTCCTCTTCGTTGGTATCACCCCAGAGGTTGAGCTGGATCGCGGGCATGTTGGGGACCAGCTCGGTGATCTGAATCCGCTCGGCATCGGCGGGAAGATCCTGTACCCGGTCGAGCGTCCGTTCGATCTCGTCGAGGGTCTTCTGAACGTTCACCCCGTCATTGAATTCAGCGGATATTCCGGCATAGCCCTCGCTGATCGTAGTTTTAATCCGTTTGATTTCGTCGATCGAATCAAGAGCCTCCTCCACCTTGAAGACCATCGATTCCTCGATCTCCTCTGGCGTCGCGCCTGGATAGACCATGGTGATGTAGGCCACCTGAGAGTCCACCTCGGGAAAGAACTCACGACGCATGGTCAGAACGGAATAGAGTCCGATGATGACCGTGGCGGCCATGAGGAGGTTGACGGGAACCGGATTGCGAACGCCGAACGCAGGGAGACTCACGGGGCTGGCTCCTCGAAAGGCAGCAGATCGATCACGTCGGGGTTGATCACCGTGCCGACGGAGGGTGTTCTCGATGCATCGAGAAGAACTCGTGCGCCGTCGGGAAGTTCGTTTTCAAGAGCGAGTTGCCTGGATCTCCCGTCATAGGACTCGATCGGAAATGCGATCCGGGCGTCGACAGAGCGAACGACGTTGTCGTCGAGAACGAACCAGATTCGATTCTGTTTCACGGATGACTGAGGAACGACGATTCGCTCCTTGAGATCGCGAGCGAGCACGGTCGTGACAACGAAGGTCCCCGGTGCGAGAAAATCCACGGCATCGGGATCATCGGATCCGATTCCCTGTTGGAGTTCGACGAAGGCCGTCATTGTCCTGGAGGTAGGGTCGTCAACCGGAGAGATCCGATCTATGGTGCCGCTCCACATTCTGAGTTCGGCGCCACGCGCCGATATCTCCACGTCGTTTCCCTTGAAGATGGATGGGCGCGCGCTCGAAGGAAGTCGAAGCTCGACGTTGATTCTCGAGAGATCGACGACGCGGGCGATCCGCTGACCGGGCACGACACGCTCCCCGGGTTCGACCTCCACCGCCTCGATCACACCATCGATGGGACTGAGGACCCGACAGCGCTCTACGTTGCGAGCGGCGATTTCACGAGCGTCCCTCTGAGATGCCTGTTGGTTCTCGAACAGCCGTCGACGGATGGGAACGGCCTGCAGACGTTCACGGATGGAGGTGAGTGCGGTTTCCGACTGGACGACCCGCTGACGCACGAGATCGACTTCGCGGGGGTTCGCGGCGCCGTTGTCACGAGCCGTCTGGATGCGACTCAGTTCGGCGCGGACGATCTCCAGGTCCTGCTCTCCGAGTTCGACCAACCGCCGGGCATTCGCATCATCGATGTCGAGCTGTTCCAGGTTGGTGGAGATCTCCGTGAGGGTTCGTTCCGCAATTTCATACTGACGACGAAAATCCTCCGCATCCAGCAACGCGATCAGTTCACCTGCCGCGACCCGACGACCGATCCGGATGGTGTCGGGAACATCGATCACGATGGAGGGGACTTCGGCGGGGATGTCCGCGGAATTCATCGCCTCGGCCAGCCCGTATCCGTTCCAGGTGCGAGCGATCTCGCGCGGGAGGATCTCCAGCACGGCAATGCGGCGAAGCTCATCCGGTCGTTCCGAGGAACTCGGAACCGGACTGGTCATGGTGAGCCAGATCCCGATCGCGATCGCACCACCCAGCAGGCAGATGACCGTGGCCGAGCGGAACAACAGGGAGGAGAGACTGCTCTTGGTACTCATCGTGTGAAAGGGTCCGGGCCGTGGATGATCAGCGATCGGACGATCGGAACCAACGAGGTTTCCATCGTCAGGGTGTCGAAGAAGTGTATCCGGCTGGAACCATTTGGTCCCTGCTTGCTACCCTGATCTCATGACAGGTCCGAAAAACAACCAACTGAGTATTCAGGAAGTCGAAAAGGTCGCCAAACTCGCTCGCCTGAAACTGGATGAAATCGAACTCGAGCTCTACACGGGGCAGTTGTCCTCGATACTCGAACACATCGCGAGGCTGGAGAAGCTCGACATCGAAGGCGTTGAGCCGATGGCTCATCCGATTCCACTCAACAACAGACTCGACGAGGACGTCCCCGGAGATCCGATGCCGGTGGACGCACTGCTCGACAATGCCCCTGAAGTGGTCGAACAGTTCATCTCCGTGCCCAAGGTTCTGGGAGGTGACTCATGACTTCCAGAGATTTCAGAAGCTGCCTGGAGATTCGAGACGAGATCCGCGCCGGAAGGATCAGTGCCGAATCGATCATGAGGGAGACGCTTGAACGCATACGTGTGTTCAATCCCGAGACGAACGCCTTTCGCGAGACGTTCGACGACGAAGCGATGGATGCGGCTCGGAACATCGACGAACGTCTTGCAAGGGGTGAGGATCCGGGGCCGCTCGCCGGCGTGCCTGTCGGCATCAAGGACAACATCGCGACGACGGAGGGGACCACCACTTGCGGATCGAAGATGCTCGAGGGATACAGATCACCCTACGAGGCCACCGTGGTGACCAGACTTCGTGAAGCGGGTGCGATCCCGGTGGGACGGACCAACTGCGATGAATTCGCCATGGGATCCTCATCGGAGACATGCGCCCATGGTCCGGTGCGCAACCCCTGGAACACCGATCGAGTGCCGGGCGGATCGAGCGGTGGCAGTTCCGCCGCGGTCTCCGCAGGCCTCGTCCCTGCCACACTGGGTTCGGACACCGGCGGCTCCATCCGACAGCCGGCGGCGTTGTGCGGATGCGTGGGACTCAAGCCCACCTACGGACGCGTGAGTCGATACGGCCTGGTGGCCTTCGGTTCGAGCCTCGATCAGATCGGTCCGTTCACCAGAACCGTTCAGGATGCCGCGATCATTCTTGATGTGATTTCTGGTGTCGATGAAAGGGATTCAACCTCGGCTCCGCAACCCGCTGCCGATGTGACACTGGGCGGATCACTTCCCGAAGGACTGCGTGTCGGCATCCCCAGGCAGTATCGGGAACCCGGCGCGAACGAACCTGCCGTCGAACGCGACGTCGAGCGAGCGATCGAATTGCTTCGGGATGCCGGTGCGGAGATCGTCGACATCGACCTCCCTCTGACTGAAACCGGTCTGTCGACCTACTACGTCATCGCACCTGCGGAGGCTTCAAGCAATCTCGCCAGATACGACGGCATCAGATACGGGCACCGATCCTCCGAACCGAGCGGTTCAGTCGACGAGCTGTACGCTCGTTCACGCAGTGAGGGATTCGGCCCCGAGGTCCAACGCCGCATCATGCTGGGAACCTACGTGCTCAGTTCGGGGTACTACGACGCCTACTACCTGCGTGCGCTCAAGGTGCGCAGGTTGATCAAGAGCGAATTCGACGAGGCGTTCGAATCATGCGACGTGCTGCTCGGCCCGACCTCGCCGTCGACCGCATTCGAACTCGGTGGAAAACCGGATCCGATGGCGATGTATCTCTGCGACATCTACACGGTCAACAACAACATGGCGGGCATCTGCGGCATCTCGATTCCATCTGGCACCGACGAAGAGAAACGGGGCCTTCCGATCGGATTGCATCTTCAAGCCCAGGCATTCGATGAAAAGACGCTTCTGCAGGTCGCCGACGCGCTCGAGAGGATGATCGGTTTCGATTGCTCGTCAGTGGATGACTGACTCGGGATCGAATCACTCGTTCTTCAATCCGGTCCATCCGGGCTTCGCGCCGAAGGTGCGCATCGAAACGTTGAAGGCATCGAGAAAATCGGCCGCGAGTTCGGCGTGCTCCTCGAACAATCCAGCCGTGACGGTAGCGGTGTAGATCTCTGGCGCCGGCGCTCGACGAACAAGAAGGCTGACGGGCACCTCTCGGATCGAGACGAGCTCGACGGTCTTCGACGAATCGTCGGGATCCGCTTCGACGGAAAGCACCGCCAGTTCGAACTTGGCGCCCGCCGCGACGGCAGCGGAACGAACATCCTCCCATCGCACCCCGAATCGAGCCGGCCGGGCCGGATCATCGGTGGGACCGACCACCGCCGACTGCAGGTTCGCGATGACTTCCCGACGTTCGGACCGGTCGAGGATTCGATTGGCGAACTGATCATCGGGTCCGTATGAGATGTTGCTCGAGGCGGGATTGGGCTTGCCCCCCCCCCGCAACCGGCGAGAAGGAGGCTGACGAACGCCAGAGCATGAAGATGAAGAATGAGTCGGAGAGGGGACAACACCGTGGGTGCTCCTGATGGGACGGAGGATTCGAGATCAGGGGTTCGAAGCCTTGGAGGCATGGTAACCGACCCCGTAGCCGCGTAGAAACCGGCTGAGAGCCCTGAAATCGAGGTTCAGGGTCCTATAAACCACTGTGAAATGAGAGAATCATTGAACCTCTTCAAGAGAACGATCGTCTGGGGGGTAGGGATATGACGATAAAGGGGATACCCTTCTGAGGTGTGTCACGCCACGCCGGCAGAGGACAACGAACTTTCGCCACGCTGAACAGGGCGACGTCCGCCCCTGAAGCAGCATGAGCTGGAGCCACGTGAATGAGTTCGAATTCAGCCCGCCCCGGGAAACCGGGCAAGGCATCCTCGACGCTGCGCCGCCAGGAATTGAGACGGCGTCTTCCGCGAACCTCCGGTGAATTCTGGGCCAGACTCAGAAGACCGGAGGTGGTCTATGGCGTGATCAGCAGCACGGTCTTCGTGGTCATGCTCACGAGCCTGATCGCCTGGGCACAGAGCGCACGACTGCCCTACGTCGGAGAATTGATTCATCAACCGATCGTGAACCTCGTCGACTTCGAAGTGGAGGACGATCAGGCGACGGAACGTGCTCGAACCGCGGCGCGACAGGCGGCTCCACTCATCTTCGCACCACGCCGTGCCTATCTGGACCAGATGCAGGCGGCACTCGAGGGCCTGCCGGTCGCGGTGGCCGAGAGCAAGACGATCGAGGATGTGAACACGGATTCCGCGATGCGGACGATCTGTTCCGGAGTGAGCACATCGCCGGGAAGTGCGAGAACCTCCCCTCGTGCATGTTCAACCTTCATCGGCTCGACTTTTCGAGCATCGGAATCGGCCACCGCGGTGGTCAGTTTCTGATCGACGTACGCGGTCGCTTGAAGCGAGTCCATCAATCGTTGCACCACGATCGGAGTCACGTCCCGCGGAAAGCCTGCGCGTCTTGCAAGCATCTCGAGCTCATGCTTGACGTCGGCCCTGCTCTCCTCGCTCTCGCCGAGTTCGACTTCGTCGTCAAGAGGCATGAGATCGAAGCCGTTGCTTCGACCCTCCTCCGAAGTCGGACTTTCCGAAACCGTGGCCCGGTTCAGCGTCGTCTTGAATGCCTGGGAATCCTCGCTGGAGAGAATCGGATTCTTCCGCCAGAGGTAGTTGATGAACGTCT
>CABYSN010000043.1 GCA_902521645.1 Planctomycetota bacterium | reverse complement strand
CTCGTGCGGAAAGCCGGCTGAGGCCACTACTTGAATCGATGGTTCCGATCTCGATGTAGCCGCTGCGGATCTGCCAGGTGCATCGTTCGCCGTAGGCGTCGGAGCATTGGTTGAGAACGTTTTCAAGGACGTTCACGGCAGGTTGATCTGCCGCCTTGAAGCCGTCGATCTCGGTGTCCTTGGGAAGGCCCGCGTTGTTGTCCGTTTCGTAGCGGCCTCGGATGGGCACGCCGATCTTTTCCTGAATGATGTTGATGGCATCTTCGACCATCGTTCGTTCAGGAAAGTCCACGCTGATGTCCTGATTGAGCAGGGCACCCAGAAGCATGGGCTTGGTGATGCCAGCGTTTCGGTTGGAACCGATGCTTGCAGTACGAAGTCGCTCTTCGAGGCTCTGCCCGAATGAAGGGGCGACGAAGAAGCTGGTGATGAGCGCGATGGGAAGAAGGAACTTCTTCATGGAAATCTCCGGCGGGGTGTCGTGAAGGTCTGAGTATATCGAATCGGGCGGGGTTTCGAGACCAAACAGGGGGTCAGATGAAGAAGAAATGAACCTGACCCAAGGAAGCTATTCGTACCTCGCCGTGAACCAGATTCAGGATTTTGTCCCTTGCAGATCATCGATCAGCGGGATTCAGAGGGCACCTGAGCAGATTCGATCATTTTTCAGTCTTCTCCGGGGGGCGCTCTGTGGTGATCAAAAGGGCGATTGCGGTATCTGCGAGGCTGGCTTCATTGCTCCAGAGCGCTTTCTTGATGTTTCCCAGCCCTCGCCTGGGCCTGGGTCCTCGTTGGGCGAGACTTTCATCAATCTGGAGCTGCCTGAGGAATCGGAGTCCCAATCGATAGCCTTCCTCGATGGAAGCACTTGGTCGTTCCCCACGGCTCAATTCGATGTTTCTGAAGACCGAAAGAGCCAGAAGAGGCCGAAGAGTACTTGCCGTTGCCGTGGTTCGACCACCTTTTCCAGTCATGAAGCCGCCTTTGAGGTCTGGTACCGGAGCCTGCGGCGCGACCAGTGAACTGCTGTGCCCGATCTGATTCGAAATGACCGCATTCAGAAGACTCTCGAATTGGGCGTGATCCAACGGACCGGGAGCCTCATTCTCCACTTGCTCCGTAGGGCCTGTGATCGGAGCATCGCACATGAGCAGCCATGGCAGGATCCCGATTGATTGCTCCGCCGTCACTCGAGTTCGTATGGCCTCGGTCAATCGTTCGATCGACTCCCGTTTGATCGATCCCGGTCGTGTTCGCTCCAGTCGGACCGCGGCCAGCAGCCGAAGTGTCAGTGTCGTGCTCGAAAGAGAGGGGTCTTCCTCTTCGAGTTGTCCCGGAAGTCTGTTCCGTGCTTCCCGGGCAAGTGGAAGTGTGGTTCGAGTCCGCCCCAGGCTTGCCGACGCGATGTCGGCTTCGATGGACGCGAGGACCGCCAGTGCGGTGCTTTTGGGATCATCCAGCGGCCTTTCTTCGACCACGTCCACGATCGCCAGCCGTTCCAGGATCAGATCGAACACCGCGAGATTTCGCAGTCTTTCGCTTCTGCTTTCCATGCCCTCTCTGGCGGCGCTGCGTGCCAGGGCCCAGGCGGCGAGGAGCTGGTCCGCCGAGGCACCCACCAGAGGATCGAATTTGTCCTGGACATAGTTGTAGTCTCCGAAGAGTCCGAGGGCGATCAGGCGTTCCGCATCCTCGATCTTCCCGACAAGCTTCTTCGGGTCGCTGCCCAACCGCTCCTTCAATGCGTTCGAGGCGTCCTGTCCGATCTGATCGGCGAGTGCTTCCGGGTCGATGTTCTCCGCCACGAGTCGTGAGCCGCGGAATGATTCGTACGGCATCGAGTCGGCTTCGGTCTGTTGCAGAGACAAGACCTCGAAACGGTAGAATTCGATGTCCTCGAGGCGACGGAGTTCGCCCGGGTCACGCGGAGGAAGTCCGAGTTCCCTGAGAAGTCGTATCAGGGTTCGATCCGGTCGTTCGGCCTGTCCATAGGTCTGCATTCTGTTGGGATAGGCCATGCGCCAGGTGTTGCCTCGTCTGATGGCAATGCCGTCGATGCCCGGCCGGATTCTGCTCACGGTCTCGCTGAAGGTGTCGCCCAGCAACGGGAGGAACTCGTCCGCGAAGTCGATCTGAAGCGTCGAGCTTCTTCCAATCGTTTCGATCATGTCGAAGGGGAGGTTTCTGACCTGCGTGCTGTTTCTCGCCTTCTCGATCGTCTTCTTCATGGCGGCTCGAGACGTTTCCGTTCCCAGTGAGTGCGCCTCGCCCGCTCCGATGATCTGGCCTCTGAAACGCATGATGATGCTGACTGCCTCGAATTCGGGCGGGGGGGGTGTCGATTCGTCGCCTTCCGGCACGTGCATCCGGTCCGCCTGCTCGCGGAGGATGAACCAGGCTTCGATCCCGCTGCCCAGATCAGGCTTTATTTCGGAGTCCTGCCCCAGGCATGCGTCTGGAGTGGGTCCGAAAAAAAAGCAGGCCAGCAGCAGCAGCGTGGTGAGTCCTGCGAGTCGTCCGGTCTGTGAGGATGAAGGCATGGGCATTGATCAGGTTCCTCGTGTGCACGCTGGTGAAGCACGTCGTTCGTGGCATCTTTCAATCGACGGAAGCGACATGCTAACCGTCAGAAGCCCGGTGGGCTTTTTCCACAATTGAAGACATGAAGGAGATCTCGCCATGATGAATGCATTTTCGGCAATCACGGACAACAGAAAAAGAATCGCAGTGCTGACCATTCTCTCCTTCATTGCGATGTGCTGAGCACGTCAGAGCGAAGCCGGTCGGGAGTCCCGCTTCGAACGTGCGACAAGAAAGACGCCTCCGGTTCAACCGGAGGCGTCTTTTTCACTATGACTCTGGATCGTCCGCCTCGAAGGACGGGTGGCTCTGCGCTCAGAGCTCGATCTTGTCGGTGCCCATCGCGCCGTGGTCGTCCATGCCACCACGTGTCGGCTTGGGGGTCTCGAAGTCGCCGCCGTCGGTGCCGCCACCGCCGTCGAGATCGTCCTCCTCGGTTCCGCCCCACTGGGCGCGCTTGAGGGACAGTCCGATCTTCCGCTCATCGGTGTCGACGCGAAGGATCTTGACTTCGACTTCCTGGTCTGCAGTCACGATGTCCTGCGGGTTCTCCACCTTCTCGTCGGAGAGTTCGGAGATGTGCAGGAGCCCTTCGAGGCCTTCCTCGAGTGCGACGAAGACACCGAAGTTGGTGATCTTCGTCACCGCACCGCGGACGATCATGCCCGGACGGTACGCATTCGGGATGGCTTCCAGCCAGGGATCTTCCTCAAGCTGCTTGAGCCCGAGTCCGACGCGCTGCTTCTCCTGATCGACATCGACAACGACGCACTTGAGTGCTTCGCCCTTGGTGAGGACTTCGTTGGGGTGTGCGATCTTCTTGGTCCAGCTGATGTCGCTGACATGCAGGAGGCCGTCGATGCCGGGTTCGATCTCGATGAACGCTCCGTAGTTCGCGAGATTGCGAACGGTGCCCTCGATGATCGTTCCGGGAGGATACTTCTCGGCGACGAGTTCCCAGGGGTTGACCTCGATCTGCTTCATGCCCAGGGAGATCTCGAGCTTGTCCTTGTTGATGTCGAGGACGACGATTTCGACCTCGTCACCGACTGAAGTGACCTCGCTGGGGTGATTGACCCTGCGTGTCCAGGACATCTCGGAGATGTGGACCAGGCCTTCGATGCCTTCCTCGAGTCGCACGAACGCGCCGTAGGACATGAGGTTGACGACTTCGCCCTTGATGCGCGAGTTGATCGGGAACTTCGCCTCGATCTCGTCCCAGGGGGAGATCTCCTTCTGCTTGAGGCCGAGGGCGATCTTTTCCTTGTCACGGTCGATGTTGAGGATCTTGACTTCGATCTCCTCGCCGATCTTGACGATTTCGCTCGGGTGGTTGACCCGGCCCCAGCTCATGTCGGTGATGTGGAGAAGACCGTCGATGCCACCGAGGTCGATGAACGCACCGAAGTCGGCGATGTTCGTGACCGTGCCTCTGACGAGGTCGCTTTCGTTGACGGAGTTGAGAAGACGCAGCTTGGCTTCTTCCCGTTCGTCTTCGATGAGGCGACGGCGTGAGATGACGATGTTGCGACGTTCCTCGTCGATCTTCAGCACGAGTGCCCGGATCGTCTTGCCGATGAACTCGCCGATGTCACTTGGACGACGGATGTCGACCTGTGATGCCGGGAGGAACACCGGGACGCCGATGTCGACGAGGAGTCCGCCCTTGATCTTGCGCATGACGCGGCCGTCGATGACGTCGCCTTCGTTGCGTGTCTCGAGGATCTTCTCCCAGCCGCGGATGCGGTCCGCCTTGCGCTTGGAAAGACTGACCGAGCCGTCTCGGCCCTCCAGCGATTCAAGCAGCACTTCGATCTCGTCGCCGATGGTCAGGTCGGTGGCGGTTTCCTCGAATTCGATCTTGGGAACCTGGCCTTCCGACTTGAGGCCGACGTCGATGATCACGTAGTCCTTGTTGATGCCGACGATGCGTCCCTTGAGAATTTCACCCGAACGGAATCGAGCGATGTCCTCACCGATGACCTCGTCCATGTAGCCGTCTTCCTTGGCCTCGCCAAGGGCTTCACGGAGCATCTCCTCGGCAGCGAGGTCTTCGGTGCCGAGGTCCTGTATGAGATTAAAATCAACCATGTGTATTTGGCGCGCTTGTACCGAGAACTCCACCGCACGCGCGCTGCTGCGGTTTCCTTGAGATGTCGCTTTTCGATCGGGACGCATGTCCCGACTCGTCCGGCGCGAATCGAAAAGTATACAGTGGCAACATCCGTTTTACCTCGTGTCATCTGCAAGGAGATTCAACATGGCCCGTACCGTCGCTCTGAGCCTGTTTTTGCTCTCGCTTTCCCTGCTTCAGATCGGCTGTGGAAGCACTCAAAAACGCATTTCAGGAACGGATCTGCCAACCATGCCCCGGGTGAGCCTCACCTCTTCCGAGGTCACGGATTCCAAGGGCGGGGTCGCCACCGCGGGAAAGTTCGTCTTCGCCGGTCCGGTCTATGACGCACTTGAGCGTCTGCGTTGGATCTCGCGAGCCTACGTCGATGCCGGATGGACTCCGGAGCGTCCAGAGGGAACGCCTTCCAAGGCGTCGCAGATCTTCACCAAGCCCGCTCCCAAATTGAACTTGACACGTTCGGTGCGGATCACAACCACCGCCTCGAGAGCCACCGGTTCGATTCTGGCCGAGCTCTATTCCGAACCGACCGCGTCGGAATGACTCGCATTCCATTCCCGGATCATTCTTCGCTGTGAAAAGAAGAGGATCAGAAATCCGATCGCTCCGATGGAGCTCAGCAGTGCGGCCACGCCGAACACCCATGACTCATGTCCGTTCGGTTTGAGCATCTCGTAGAGCGCGACCCCCAGATAGGGTGCGATGGCGCCGCGGACTCCGGTCAGTACCACGTGGACGCTCATGTATTCGGTGTCCCGTTCCGGTTTCGCGAAATGCTGGTGCCCCAGATTCCAGGCCAGCACGCCACCCGCCCATCCGATGCCGAGCACCGCCGATCCCATCACGATGATCCAGTATTCGGTGAACACCGATCCGACGAGGAAGCACGAACCCGCCACCACGAAGATCCACGAGTGGATCGCCCGGTATGAGATCACGTGCATTCCACTCAGGAGCTTCGCCCACATGGGTATCGCCAGAGGCATCAGAATGGGGGGGATGATCGCGGTGACCAGAAGGGATTCCAGGTAGGTCGCATCGAATCTTGAAATCAGGATCAGGGCAAGCACCGGCATCATGAGGAGATTGCCTGCTCCGAAGATGAACTGGCAGATGATGTAGTTGCGGTAGTTCCGGTCACGATGGAGGACTCCGAAGACTTTCAATGGTTCGAGGATGGATCTGGAACCCCCTCGACTCGTGCGCTCCACTCGCGCCAGACGGCTCTGGCCTCGAAGCCTGACCCGGGCGTAGACCGAGGCGCCCAGCAGCCCGAAGATCGCCAGCATCGGAAAGATGACTCGAAACGCATGACGTTCGATCGTCTCCGCCTCGATGAACTCGATTTCGGAAGCGTCCAGAAGTCGGGTGCCCCAGGTGTCCTCGGCTGAAAAACCGTCCAGCAGCTTGGCCACCACGAACACACTGAGTGCGGAGATCACGGCCTGGACGCTTGCAAGGCGGCCTGCGATCGAGGTTCTGTCGCTGCCCGGATAGTTCGCACGCCAGACACTGGCTCTGGTGGTGATCACGCCGCTCCAGAAGATCCAACCGATCAGCACCAGGGACGCCATCATCCAGGCGCCGGTGTTCGAGGCCGGAACCAGGGAGATCGCTCCCACGCACAGCGAGCAGGCGACCATCAGCAGCACGATGAGGTTGACCTTGTTTCGGCCCGTGGACAGTGACGCCCAGATCGTGCTGGTGAGGTTGCCGATCGCGGTCGCGGCACCGACCGTTCCCACCGCAAGTGCGAGTCCGGAATCCGTGGTGCCCGGGAGATCGGTGAATGTCTTCTTCAGAATGACGCCCATCGCTCCGGCGTTGATCCCGGTGAGCATGATCGGCATGAAGGTCCAGGAAGTGAGTTCGCGCGCGTAGTTGGCACGAAGCATCGGCCGGAGTGCGGTCGGATGGAAGCCCGCCACGAAGGAGGATGCGAGGTCGAAGGCTTGTCGAGTGCGTTTGACCGGATTCATCGACATCACATTTCAAGATAGAAAACGCGCCCCGACCTTCGCCGAGACGCGTTCAGGTGTATCTGCGGACTCGCGATCGGATCAGCGTGGCTGGCCTGATGGTGAGACCGTGTAGTAGGGGCTCAGGATGCTGGGCTGGTCGGTGAACCAGACGCGTCCGAGATCTCCCCAGAACATTCGCCAGTTCATGTTTTCATTCACCGCGATGTTGGTGTCGATGTCGATCTGGCGTTCGGTCAGACCTTGAAGCTCGGGGGTCAGGTCGCTCGTGATCGCGTGGTAGCTGTAGTGGTCTTCGGTCGACTTGCAGCCTCCGGCCAGAAGCAGGCCTGAAGCAGCTGCAATGGTTCCGAGAAGAGCGAGTTGATTGAGGGTCTTTGATCGGCGACTCATGCTTGACTTCCTCGAGGTACCGGATCGGTCTGATGCCTGTGTCCGGTCATGAACAATTTGGGTGTCACGAACAACTCGTGCCTGATGTGTTGTGCCGGGCAAATCCCGGCTCTTGAACCCTGAGGCTACCTTTTGAACCGGTTCACGTCAAACATGGGAACCCGGCTGGACGAATGCTCCTGCAGGGCTACACTCCCCTTGACGACCTTCGGGTCCCGTCGGATCGGTCTCGGTCGCATTTGCTCGGGCCTTTCAGTACCCCAAGGGATCGTGTTCGTTCGACGATGGCCAGGCCTCACGAATTCAGGTTCGGAGTGGAAGGTCGGGATCGAATCGTCGCGAGCCCACCTTTACATTGGGGTTCGAGCCTATCACCGGGGCCGTACCGGCCTCACGCACCCCAACCGGGGTCAGTGACTCGGTCCGACTTGTTCCGCCGACGGGACCCGAAGGCCCTCCCTGCACATCCCGGCACTCAGGCTTCGAGCGCGCCTCTGGTGATGCTCTCACGGTAGTCCGAGGCGACCGACTCGAGTGCATCGGGCGAGACACGTACCGCCCCGACCGTCGTCATGAAATTGGTGTCTCCGCCCCATCGCGGGACGACATGGGCATGCAGGTGTTCCGGCACGCCCGCACCGGCTGCGGAGCCTTCGTTGACGCCGATGTTCAGTCCCTGAGGATTCAAGGTGTTTCTCACCAGCCTCGATGCGGCATCCACCAGAGTCCAGAAGCGCCGTCTCTGTTCGAGGTCGTAGTCCGCCAGAGTCGGGGCCGGTTCCCCCAGCGCCACCAGCAGGTGACCGTTGGCGTAGGGATATCGATTGAGCAGGATCATGCCGTGCTCGGTCCGATGCACGACCAGATTCCTCTCATCATCCTCGGGAGATGCCCAGTAGACCCTGAAGAAGTTCGAATCGTCCGCGGTCGCATTCCCTTCCTTGGGAAGGTCGGCGATGGATCGCAGGTACGCCATGCGCCAGGGAGCCCAGAGGTTCGCATGATTCATGATCTTGTTCCTTTCAACGATTTCGTCCGGACGTCCGCAGGAGTCAGCGGTAGCGCATCCATCTGAGAAGTTCCATCGGAGAGGGTGGCTTGCCCTGCATGAGGACGCCGACTCTGAAGATCCGTGAGGTGATCCAGAGCAGGAAGACCACCGAGCCGACTCCGATCAGAAGGCTGGTGATGATCTCCCAGGCCGGAAGGGGTTCGGGAGCGGCCGCGAGGCGCAATGGCATCACGAACGGCGTGAGCGGTGGGATCATGCTGGTCACCACGGCCAGCGTCGAGGTCGGGTTGTTGTTGATCGGGATGTAGAGGACCAACGGCATCATCAGCACCACGATCACCGGTGTCATCAAGGCCTGTGCGTCCCTCAGTTCGGAGACGGCGCTCCCGATCGCGGCCATGACAGTGGCGATCGTGAAGTATGCGATCACGAAGTAGGCCAGGGAAAGGAGGATCAACTGCACCGAAAGAATGTTGCCCAGTGCCAGTGCGATCAGTCCCACGATGATGATGCCGCCGAACATCACCAGCATCAGTGCCGCGACCGCGGCTTGTCCGAAGATCTTGCCGGCCATCAGCTGCGTCGGACTCACCGCACTGAGAAGGACCTCCATGACCTTGTTCGATTTTTCCTCGATGGTGGTGGTGAGAACGTAGTTCCCGCTCGTCAGCGCGACCGTCCAGAGAAGCATCATCAGCAGAACCGGCACGATCATGCGAAGGCGCAGTCGGTCGCTCTCCGTCCCGTCTTCGGTCATCCGCAGCACCTCGACCGGGGGCATCTCGATCATTCGTCGGATCTCGTCGTAGTCGTATCCAGCCTTCAGGGCACGCGTCTCGACGATCGACTCGAGCAGGACCTGTTCGAGCATCGCGATGTGCTGTGGCAGCGAGTCGCTGGGAATCAGCAGGGTCATCGAGGAGGCTTCCGTCACCATTCCGTGCTCATCGTCCGCTTCACGATCCGTCGTCACGTCGTCGTCCGTCGGAGGTGGGGGGATCTGGAGAAGCGTGTCCTCGATCACGGCGATGGCGATGAAGTCGCCGTTGCGAAGCTCCGTCTTGAACGTCTCGAGTCTTTCGACCTCCTGCGAGGTGCGAATCTCGATGTCGGTCGGAATCTGCAGCATTCCTTTTCCATCGCCTGTGAGAGACATCATGCCTTCGGGCATTTCGTCGAGCGCGCGCTGCAGTTCTCGTGGAAGTCTTCCGCCACCACCTTCGTCGAGAATCGTCTCCACGAGAGGAGCGATCGAGTCCTCGCCCTCCACGATCAGGAGGGTTCCTTCGAGCTTGCTCGTCGCCTGGGAGAGAAGAATCGGATAGAGCAGCAGGCCGATCAGGCCGAGGATCGGAACCGTGACGACACCGAGCAGGAAGGCCGGCGTCAGTGCCGTGAAACGAAAATCCCGCCATGCGATCAAGGTCATCTTCTTCAGGCCGGAGGAGTGCTTCATGACTCGTTCTCCTCGGCTTCCGAGACGCTTCTTCCGACGAGTGCGACGAAGACGTCATCCAGTGTCGGACGTCTCAGTTCGAGTGCGGTCACCGGAGTCAGTTCCGAGACTCGTGCGATGAGCTCCGGAGGAATCCTGTTCATCGGATCTCCGGTCTTCTCGAGAACGATCTCCGCGGTGTGCTCGTCCTCATGCGCTCGGATCTCGATGATGCCGGGGATCGATCCGGCGGCCCCGGTGAGTCCTTCGACCGATTCCGAGGACCTCAGAAGGATCGTGCGTGGATCGAATGTCCTGCGCAGGCCGGACATCGTGTCATCGAGCACGATCCCGCCCTTGTTGATCATCAGCACTCGATCACAGATCTGTTCCGCCTGATGCAGCACGTGGGTGGAGAAGATGATCGTGCGGCCTTCCTCGTTGAGTTCGTGGATGACACGTCCGAGCAGATTCGCGTTGACCGGGTCGAGTCCCGAGAACGGCTCGTCCAGAATGATCAGCTCGGGGTCATGCATGATGGTGGCGATGAACTGGACCTTCTGCTGCATGCCCTTCGAGAGTTCCTGGCACCGTTTTCGTGCCACGCCGGGGAGATCCATTCTTTCGAGCCAGTCTTCGGCCAGCTTCGCGCTCGATCGCGCATCGATCCCCTTGAGTCGCGAGATGTATCGGAGGAATTCTCCGACTCGCATCTTGCGGTAGACGCCTCGTTCCTCCGGGAGGTATCCGATGCGATCCTTCGAATCGAGCGCGGAACCGCCTCGAGCCAGGATCGTTCCGGAATCGGGGTAGATGATCGACATGATCATCCGGATCGTGGTGCTCTTGCCCGCTCCGTTCGGGCCCAGGAATCCACAGAGTGATCCGGTGGGCACCGCGAAGCTGATGTCGTTCACCGCGAGGTTGTCGCCGTATCTCTTGGAGACGTTTCGAACTTCGATCGCAGTGCTCATGACCGTTCCGGGGCCGCTTCAGAAGTTGGATTCGACGTCTCCTCGGAGGTCGTCTCGTTGGATGTCGGTGCCGGCTCCGGGATCGGATCGGGAGCGGGGGTGATTCCGATGGGAAGTTCGAAATTGGATTCCGCCACGTCATTGAAGGTGACGGAACGATATTCGGCCCGGAGCGTGGCTCCGGGCTGCTTGATCCTCAATTCTCGGGCCCAGAGGAATTCTGAGGTTCCCGGTTCCGACCAGGATTCGATCGTGACTCGCCGCAGCATCGGTCTCGAGTCCTCGCCCTTGACGTCGAAGGCCCGCAGCAGTCCGGTTCGTTGATCGAAATAGGCGGAGATCCTGTTCGTGCCGTCGAAGAGTTCCACATGATCGCACTGGATCTTGTCGATCTCTCTCGGTTCGCCGAGGGTCGCGCCGTGGAATCGACGATCCATGTCGCGCAGAAGAGCCTGGAAGTCGAAGCTTCGTAGGGCTTCGGCAGCCTGTTTGAGAGGCATGCTGGTGAGTCGGCCGTCGGGGGGGTCTGATCGCCATGCGGTGGTGCCGTCGCACCCGATCTCCATCTCGCCCAGCCCGTTGATCTGCTGTCGGACCAGAAAGGCTCCCGGTCGTCGCGTGAGAATCTCGTACTTCGAACTGGTCTGTCCGACGCTGATCCGGGCGTTCGCACGGGTCGATTCGATCCGGTCCCTCGCGTCCGAACCGCCCATCGCTTCCAGTGCTCTTTCAAGAACACGGCGAGCTTCCGGTTCAGCGTTCAACGTCTCGTTCGCGGGGGGCTCTTCCTGCACTGCCTCTGCCGTGGATTCGCCGCAGGCGAACATCAGCATCAGGCAGCACAGGGTCGTGGTGTATCGGATCGAAGTCACTCGGCTGTCACCGTCGGCGCTGCCGGCTTCTTGGAATCCTCGGCCTCGGCTTCGGCCTTGTCTCTGGCCTTCACCATCGTCGCGATCTGAGGGGGCAGGTCGAAGACGCTGTCCTCGATGGTGTCGAAGGTCACATCCGTGATCCTGATCGACTGGGATTGACCCATCATCGAGACCTTCATCTCAGTGGACAGGGTGATGTCT
>CABYSN010000042.1 GCA_902521645.1 Planctomycetota bacterium | reverse complement strand
GATTGCGTCCACACCTACACCTACGAGTACCATCCGCTCGACGTGGTCGGATGGGACGGCTGCTACTACCCCTACTGCTTCAACATCGACGACTTCAGTCCGATCACCGGCAAGCACCACATGCCGCCGCCGCCGCATCAGACCTTCGAAGCGCACAACTTCGTGATCTGCTCGTTCTGCCCACGCACCCTCGACTGGCATCCCGAAGCGATCCCCGTCCCCTACAACCATTCGAATCTCGACTCGGATGAAGTGCTCTACTACGTGGAGGGCGACTACAAGGCACGCAAGGGCATCGAAGTCGGCTCTCTGACCCTGCACCCGCAGGGTATTCCACACGGACCGCACCCCGGCACCATCGAGAAATCGCTTGGAGCCGAATTCACCAATGAACTCGCGGTGATGTGCGACAC
The DNA here is from genome assembly GCA_902521645.1 of Planctomycetota bacterium. Lineage (GTDB taxonomy): Bacteria > Planctomycetota > Phycisphaerae > Phycisphaerales > SM1A02 > UBA8087. The sequence continues at coordinate 11,604 of CABYSN010000042.1, read as the reverse complement.
CTTCCGTCCCCTGCATCCGACCAAGGCCGCCCTCGACCTCGATGATCTGGCCTATCCGGCGAGCTGGGAAGGTGAACACTTCCCTCAGACCTCGGGAACCCATGCTGCGGATGGCACGGCCAAGGATGGCAAAGGCAACACGGCGAACACCTGGTGATCCGACTTGCGGGACCATCCCTGATCGGAGTCATCCTGCTCTGTGCGAGCACGACGCTGTTCGCCGCACCGCAGGATCCAGCGCCACCATCCAACCCGGCAGAGACGGAACCGCCTTCGAAGCATCCGGTCTCGGGACTCGAACGCATCAGGATTCCGGTCGCGGGCGAAGTCTTTCTCATGGAGATCGCGGATGATCCGCCATCGCGAGCGCGTGGACTCGGCGGGAGGAAGAGGATTCCGAGTAACGAGGGGATGCTCTTCGCCTATCCGAAGCAGGATGTCCTCGGATTCTGGATGAAGGACTGTCTCACCGACATCGACATCGCGTACGTCTCGAGCGACGGTCGGATCCTGAGCATGCATCGCATGAAGAAACCCCCGGATCGACTGCCGGACGAACGGATCGCGACCTATGAGGCACGCCTGAAACGATACCCGAGCAGACATCTCGTCCAATTCGCACTCGAATTCGCACCGGGCACGATCGAACGCCTCGGACTCGTGGTCGGGGATCGACTGCGACTTCCGGTGCGCGGACTCATCGAGGCCGCTCGCTGAAGAACTGAACCGCAGACTCAGGCCTGGACGCGTTCGCGAGCCGGCGCCACGACGCCTCGACATTCACCGAAACCGATTCGTGCGGCACCCTCGGCTTCACACCAGCCACGGATGATCACTTCGTCACCATCGGCGAGGAACTTGCGCTCGGACCCGTCACCCAGCGTGACCGGGTGCTGTCCCCGCCAGGTGCGTTCGAGCAGACACCCACGTGAATCCTCGGTGGTCCCGGAGACCGTTCCCGAGGCGTACATGTCGCCGGGACGCATCGGACATCCGGTGCTGGTGTGGTGCGCGAGCATCTGCGACATCGTCCAGTACATGTCGGCGTAGTTCCCGCGGCTGATCTGGGTGGGCTCGGCCCCGGAGTCACGCATGCCTTCGGAGGCGATCGAGACGGTGAGGTCGATGTCGACCCCGAAGTCCTGATCGGAGACGAGATAGTCGAGGTTCGCGGGATCCTCGTCGGTTCGCGGCGGACCGTCGACCATGAACGGTTCCAGCGCGTCGAGGGTGACGATCCAGGGACTGACCGTGGTCGCGAAGTTCTTGGAGTTGAAAGGCCCGAGCGGCTGGTACTCCCATTTCTGGATGTCACGCGCGGACCAGTCGTTCATGAGCATCACGCCGAAGAGGTGATCTCGCGCGGAGTCGATCTCGATTCGATCTCCCATGTCGTTGCCGGGCCCCATGACGAAGGCCACCTCGAGTTCGTAGTCGAGCAGTCGCACGTTGCCGTCGGTGGGATCCGCACCGTCCGCGGCGATGGTCTGGCCCGCGGGCCGGACGATCGGGGTGCCGCTCACCACGATGCTCGAGGCACGACCGTGGTAGCCGACGGGGAGATGCTTCCAGTTCGGCATCAGCGGATTGTCAGGTCGGAACATCGAACCGATGTTGGTGGCATGACTGAGCGACGCGTAGAAGTCGGTGTAGTCGCCGACTTCCATCGGCAGGTGCAGACGGACTTCGGAAAGTGGGAAGAAGCATGCTTCACGCGCATCCATGTCGTCCTTCAGAACCGGCATGTCCGAACGAAGCAGAGCGGACATCCGCTCTCTGACGGCACGCCAGTGCGGACGACCCAGTGCGAGGAAACCATTGAGACTGGTGGCCGCGAGCGCCTCCCGTGCCATGGGTTCGCAGTGCTCGTCGAGCAGCCCCCGGCGCCCGAGTTCACCGCAGTCCATCACCATGTCGCCGATGGCGACCCCGATGCGCGGACGATCATCACCGGCGATGGTGAAGAGCCCGAAAGGGAGATTCTGAATGGGAAAATCGCATCCGTCTTCATTGGCGGAATCGATCCAGCTGGTCAGATTGGGGTCGTTGGTGACGTTCATGAGGGTCTTTCGAGAAACGTGAGGTGAGATGGGAGGATCGCGTCAGCTGCCCGCCTGTTCGGCGCTGAGCAGTTCGAGACCCTGGAGGTCTTCAAGAGGTTCGAGAAAACTGCAGGATCCGTAGCTGTGACAGAAACGCTCCCGGGCATGCGCGATCTGATCCAGCGCGACATGCTGGTCGTCGAAACCGAGCCGATCATCGTCGATCTGAAAATCGTCGAGGGTTTCGGCTTCGAGAATCCTGCAGAGAAGTGGCTCATCGCAACGTCCGTTCCACGCCAGCACGGCACCGACGAAGACGTTGAGAAAACCGAACTGCGCGCAGCCGACCGACGCGGCATGGTGGCGCAAGGGGTGATGCAGTCCGGCGGTCGCCTTGAAGGGCACTTCGGCGTTGGCGCAGACTGTGATGAATCGTGCGAGTTCGAGCGGAGTCGGGTGCGCGTCAGGCGTGACCCCGCCGGTTCGGACCTTCGCCCCCGAATCCATGCCCGCCATGGCCGCGATCTGGCCGCGGATGTCTCCGCGGTGGTCGAGCTCGAAGTAGGGAAAGATCGAATCGGGGACGAGTTCGAAGGCGCGATCGATTCCCGCGGCATCCGCAGCACGACACTCGATGGTGTCCACGACCGCCGCCCCGCTTCCGCTTGAAAGATGCCGCTCGTTGAACGCCTCGATCTGCTCGAGATGCGTCTTGAAATCCTCATGATCGACGGCTGCGGTGAGGGCGCTGATCACCCAGCAGTCATCCGATGCCGGGTCTCGGGAGACGGGAAGCAGCTGATCCGCCTCACGCTCGAACTCCTCGAGACGACCCACCGGAACGATGAGTCTCGACAGCATCCAGTCGTTCGACCCCGATCGATATTCGGCGTAGTTGCCGACGGTGGGCTTCATCTCGAGGTCGGCAGGTGGAAACAATCCTGCGTAGTCGATGAGGCCGTCCATGAGTGTTTGGATCGAATGCATGACGTCTCCATGAAGGGATCGATTTCGGATGCTACCCGGTTCGGTGCGGATCGGCACGGATATCGAGGGAATCAGCTGCAGGGAGACTGAAAAAAGGTAGCCTGCATGCACCGATGACCATGAGCATGTCTCGAAATCCTCTGCTTCGAATCGTCTGCCTCTGCATTCTGTATTGCGCGCAGGGGATTCCGCACGGCTTCATCACGATCGCCATGACCGCATGGCTGGTGACGCAGGGTGCCTCCACGATGGGGATCGCCATGATCGCGACCGCCTCGGTCCTGCCCTGGTCGTTCAAGTGGTGCTGGGGCCCGATCGTCGACCGGTATCAGATTCCCGCCTACGGCCGAAGACGACCGTGGATCATCTTCGGACAGTCGATGATGATGGTGACGGCGTTGACCATCGGCACGGTCACCGACCCGGTCGAGAACATCTCGATACTCGCGACCCTGATCTTCATTCACAATCTCTTCGGAGGGTTGCAGGATGTGGGCGTCGACGCACTCGCCGTCGACCTGCTCGAACCCAGCGAACGGGGCCGGGTCAACGGCCTGATGTACGGCTCGAAATACCTGGGCACCGCCATCGGTGGCGCAGGACTGGGCGCCCTGCTCGCGGCCACCGATCTGAAAAGCGCCATCTTCGGAATGGTGATCCTGCTGGGAATGATCATGTGCGTTCCGATCTTCATCCGGGAACGCCCCCACGAACGACTGCTTCCGCTTGGCGGAAGATGGAGCGGACATCTCGCCGACGATGCCGCGGAGACGGACGAAGGCTCCTCCAATCATTCCGTCGGCCAGCTGCTCAAGCGACTGTTCGCAGGATTCAAACGACGAAGCACTCTTGCGGCAGCCGCACTGGCACTGCTGGTGTGGATTCCGAACGGACTGACCTATCCGGTGAGCATGACCCTGTTCCTGAACGATCTCGGCTGGACCCAGGAGCAGTACAGCACGCTGAGCGGAACCTGGGGGGTCGCGGCGGGAATCGCCGGCTGCCTTCTGGGCGGTTTCGCGGCGGACCTGATCGGGGTTCGACGCCTTGCCGGTGTGGCATGCCTGGTCTACGCGTGCCTGCTCGCACTCTTCGCCTTCGCCCCGAGGCTCTGGTGGGAGGATCAGACGCTTCTTTCCGTCTACATCGTGCTGACGGATGCCACCCAGGGACTGCTGACCGTCACGCTCTTCGCACTCTTCATGTCCGTGAGCTGGCGCCTCATCGCGGCGACTCAATTCACCGCTTTCATGTCGCTTCTGAATCTCAGCTACTCCATGGGGAACAACCTCTCGCCCTGGCTCGACATCCATCTCGACATCAGAACCATCTACCTCATCGCAGCCGCGATCCAGATCGCGATCATCCTGCTGCTTCCTTTCTGCACACCATGGCGTGACACGAAAACGAACGCGAACACCGAAATCGGCGTGGAAAGAACCTCATCATGACGACACTGCTTCTGCTCATCACATGCCTCCTGAACGCTGCGGAGGAACCGATCCACTTGAAACCCACGAACCTTCACAACGGGGGTCTCGAAGGCAGCGCCAACTGGGGGTGGTACCACCCGACCACCAAGAGCGGAGGCGTCCTCGAACACGAAGGAACGGCACGACTCACAGGACATCCGGATGAGGGATCGGAATTCGGCTCGGGCGAAGTCCTGCTGCTTGAATCGGAAGCCAGTGCGGTGATGAACCTCGCGGACAAACGAAACCGGCCGCTCACACTTCAACCGGGCGCGACGTACGACGTCTCCTGGTCCCAGCGACTCCAGATCGGATCCGAACTGGTGATCCAGTTGATGAACGGAGAGATGACGGTGAAGGGAAGCGTTCAGGAGTTCGGGGCGAGAGAGGGATGGCATCGGCGCCATGCCACGTTCGAGGTGCCACCGGATGCACCGAAGAACATGCCCTGGATGCTGGTGTTCGAGAATCGGGACACGACGGAGGAGGCCCGTCGACCGGCCTTGATCGATGACGTCTCCCTGGCGATCGTCGGCGGCGACTCGTCCGGTTTCGAATCCCTGTTCGACGGTCGGACCCTGACGGGGTGGACCGGCGCCACCAAGGGGTATCGAGTGCGCGACGGTGCGATCGAATGCGATCCGGACACGGGCTTCGGAGGGAACCTCCTCACCGAAGCTGAATTCGACAATTTCGTCCTGAGATTCGAGTTCAAGCTGGTGCCAGGCAGCAACAACGGGATCGCCCTGCGGACCCCTCTCGAGGGAGACCCTGCCTATGCCGGCATGGAGAGCCAGATTCTCGACAACGCCGACCCCCGGTATGCCGGCATCCGCCCGTGGCAGAGACACGCGTCGATCTACGGCATCGCACCGGCCAGACCCGGGTACCAGCGACCCACGGGGGAATGGAACCAACAGGAAATCCGACTCGACGGCCGTCGAGTGCGAATCACCCTCAACGGCACGGTGATCCTCGACTGCGATCTGGACGAAGCCACCACCGGCGGCACCCTTTCGGGGAGAGAACACCCCGGACTTGCACGAAAGAGCGGACATATTGGCTTTTGTGGCCACGGCGACGAGGTGGCATACCGTAGAATACGGCTCCAGACATTGAGACCGCCATCGCCGGCGGCCGACGAAGAGTAGCCACTCAGCAGGAGAGCCCCACTTGTCCAAGAACAAGAGATCAATCGACAGACGTTCCTTCGTCAAGACCACGCTTGGAGCCGCCGCAGTCTCCCCCATGGCCGGCATGGCCTGGAAGCCGTTCGCAGGCAGAGGCGGTCGTTCCGAAATCCTCAGAGTCGGCGCCGTGGGCGTCGGCGGCATGGGCTGGACTGACCTGAGAAACGTCGCCTCACACGCCGCGGTCGAAATCGCCGCACTCTGCGACGTCGACAAGAACCAGCTTGAGAACGCCTCGGACACCTTCGACGAAGCGAAGAAATTCCGCGACTGGCGCGAGATGTTCTCCTCCATGGGAAGCAACTTCGACGCCGTGATCGTCTCCACCCCCGACCACATGCATGCACCGATCTCGATGACCGCGCTCATGGAGAACAAGAGCGTGTACTGCCAGAAACCCCTCACCCACACGATCTACGAATCACGTCGGCTGCGCGATGTGGCGATCCGCAAGCCGGTCGTCGCCACCCAGATGGGCACCCAGAACGCCTCACGAATCGCCAAGCGCCAGGCGCTCTCCATGCTGCGTGACGGCGTCATCGGCGAACTTCAGTCGATCCACGCCTGGAGCGATCGACCCGCAGGCTGGTGGCCTCAGGGCCAGGATCGTCCCGCAGGAAGCGACCCCGTCCCCAGCTATCTCGACTGGGATCTCTGGATCGGCGTGGCCCCGATGCGCGACTACAAGAAGGACACCTACGCACCGTTCAAATGGCGCGGCTTCCGTGATTTCGGATGCGGAGCGCTCGGAGACATGGCATGTCACATCTGCGACACGCCCATCCAGGCCTTCAAGCTCTACAAGCCGACCTCGGTCGTGGTGGAGACCGAGGATGCCACCGCAGACATGTTCCCCTCGACGGAACGCGTGATCTTCGAGATGGCCGGCGTCGACGCCAGTGGCGGCAAGCCGGTCTCGTTCAGCTGGACTGACGGCGGCCGACTGCCCAAGCATTCCCAGCTCAACATCGATGAAGACTTCAACCTCGGCCAGAACACCGTGGCGGTGGTCGGTTCGAAGGCCACCTTGATGGTCAACATGGATGGCGATCCCCCGCAGGTGTTCGTCGACGGCACGCTCAAGAAGGTGACGCTTCCGGACATGCCGGAACAGAATCACTGGCACCAGTGGGTCGACGCGGCTCTCGGCGGCTCGCAGACCCAGTCGAACTTCGGTTTCGCAGGTCGCATGTGCGAGATTCTCGCGCTCGGCGCCCTGGCGTCACGCTTCCCCAACCAGAAGCTTGCCTACGACGCGCGAAAGATGACCTTCCCCGACTTCGCAGAAGCCAACAAGTACGTACGTGGCGCCTATCGCAGCGGATGGGACGTCCCCGGCCTCGAACTCTCCTGAGACCGACCCGTCACGATCCGCTCGAGCGCGTTCGTGCGATGAACTTCAGGCGCCCTGATCCGCTTCGACGGGTCGGGCGCCTTTTCGTTGGTCACGCTGCAGGCTGAAGGCCAGAATGGCAAGCACTCCGTAGGTGAGGATCAGAGCGAGAGCGGACGCGCACGCGACCCCGATCACCCCGTACAGAAAGGCCCCCGGAACGGCGAGCAGGAAGAGCGCCAGGACACCGATCGCAAGCACGATCGGCACGATCCATTCACGCCCCGAGTACTGGAGATAGATTCCCGCAATCGAGCACAAGGAACTGACTCCGAAACCGAGACCGAGAATCTGCAGAGCGATCCAGCCCTTTCGATACTCGGTGCCGAAGAGACCGAGCGCCCATTGCCCACCGAAGAACAGAAACATCTGATAGCAGAGGATCAAGGCGGCGATCACCACGAAACGGGAGCGAAGAAGGCGATCGATCCGCTGATGATTCTTTAGTGACAGCGCCGCCGAGAGCTGTGGTCCGTACCAGCGATTCGACGCGGTGGAGATCAGCACGATCAGCCCGGCAAGCTGGACGATCACGGCGAAGAGAGCGGTCTCCTGCTTGGCCTGTGGGATGAAGCCGAGCACGAGGACACCGGCGTTCGCCATCAGGCTCATCAGCAGGCTGAAACCGAGAAAGGCCGTGGAATGCTTCAACCACTTCCTCGGTTTGTAGGTTCTCGTTCCGGACCCTTCCTCTCCCGGCCGGAACCGGAATCCCGCGAGGAAGAAGAGGCACAGAATCCCGACCCAGCAGAGTCCCCAGTTGATGACGGCGTCGTTGCCATCGATCTTGCCGTCGAAGCGGATCATCAGAAGAATGCCGACGATGAAGGCCACCGGCAGGAAGAACCGGTAGAGCAGTATCGAGAAGAGAAACGCACCATCCGCGGTGAGGACCTCGATCAGGTAGCACACCAGCACCACCGCCGGCAGAAAGGCGATTCCGATCAGGAACGAAGGATGCGCCATGGCGGATTCGGGCGGACTCAGCGACCAGACGATCAGAAGCACCAGAGCGACCAGCAGCGTGATCAGGCAGACCATCAGAGGCGCGAAGAACCTGTATCCCCGAAGCAGGTCGAAATGCCCGAGGACACGAAGACCGGGCACGACCTTCAGGAAGTACTTCTCCAGTCCGAGGGTCGCCGCCGTGGCGGCGACCGTGATGGCCGAGACCGTCGCGCTGTAGTCACCGAAACTGTGCATGTTGTAGACATGCCTGGTGAGAAGGATCATGCCGCCAGAGAGCAGCAGGTAGTTCGCCAGGGCGATGAGTGATCCCGCAAGAACGTTCCCGATTCCGGAACTGGTTGAAAGACGACCATCGGAGCCCGGCACATGATCGGCGGCTTCCACGGTTGCTGAAGCCTCGACAGGACTCTCCTTGTGAAAATGAAAGACCTTCAACGGGAACGCTCCTCGGGAAGATGTGCCGGGGGGAGAGGCGTTTCAAGAACGACCGTCGTCTCGAGACCGTTTCCAGTCGAACGGTCGCCGGCACATGTCACCAGGTACATCCCTGATTCGGAGGGAAGATGCGCGACATAGCAGTACCAGCCGTCGGGATGATCGAAGATGGTCGTACGTGGTCCCCAGTTCGCACCGTCGTCGGAGGAACGCGCCGCGACCAGAGGCGTTCGCGGTGCGTTCGCCGCATCGACCTCCTCGGCAGGTTCGTTCCAGACGGCCAGCAGGTCACCGTTTTCAAGGCGCTCGATGGTTGCCGGACTGAGGGGACTTCGAAGCGTCCAGGCGACGGGCCTTGAGAATGTCAGCCCGCCGTCATCGGATGTCGAGAGATACTGCCGGCCGTCGTCGGTCCTGGCATGCATGCGAAGGGACCCGTCCCCGGCTTCGAAGACACCGGGTTCCTGCAGAACCACTCCGGAGACCTCGGGAACCCAGGCACCAGCATGCCAGGTGGCACCATGATCGACCGAGTGATGACAACGAAGCCGGCCGGCCGGAGAGAACTGGGGTGACATCCCGGCCCCGGCGTGACGGGCGATCGGCAACAGCATGCGACCGGACGCGTCGATCAGCACTCGATCATTGTTGAGCACGTCGTAGCCGATGTCCTCGGGAGGCACGATCTCGGTCGGCGTCGACCATGAGAGTCCCTCATCGGAAGAGAAACGCACCACCGGACGACAGTTGACCAGAGACGTCTTGATCAGATGGAACAAGGCGATCCGGCCGTCTGCGAGGCGGCGAAGCGTGACGCTCATCACATTCATGCCACCCTCGGAAGCGACGACGACGCGCGGGGACGACCAATGCGCGCCACCATCGGCGGAGACCGAAGCCACCAGATCCGCCGGATCATGGTCACCACCCCGACCGGCGGTGAAACGGGTCCAGATCAGAAGCAGGCTTCCATCGTTGAGGCGGAGGAGATCCCCTTCGCTGTGTCGCGGCGTCGACGCCTCGGGTTTCAACGCAAGCAGCACACGACTTCGAAGAGAGGCAGGCTCTGCGGGGTCCTGTGGCATGAAAGAAGTCTCCTGAGCTGGAACCCGACTTGCCAGAAGTCCTATACTCATGCAGCAGAGAAGGATCGATTGCTTTCCAGGCGATTGCATCTTCTCCACACTATCGGCACCACCCCCACTCCCGGGGCAACAATCGATTCCACTCTGAAATCAACCACATGTCCCACTCAGATCAACTTCTCACGATACGCGACCTCGAATTCGGATACCCGGGCACGAGCTTTCGATTGAAACTGGATGAATTCGGACTCCAGAGCGGCAGGACGATGGCGCTGATCGGCCGCAGTGGATGCGGCAAGTCCACCCTGCTCGACCTCGCCTGTGGGATTCGAACACCCCAGAGCGGCGCCGTCCGATTCGATGGACGCGACCTCGCGGAGATCGGGGATGAATCGCGAAGACTCTTGAGATTGGATTCGGTCGGGCTGGTCTTTCAGGAATTCAGGCTCCTCGACTATCTGACCGTCCTTGACTCGATCCTGCTTCCCATCCGACTGTCGGGACGCCCGGTGACTTCGGACATTCGTGAACGAGCCCACGAGCTCGCACGAAGAGCGGGCATCCAAGCTCTGCTCAAACGACGTCCTCAGAGACTCTCGCAGGGTGAACGCCAACGGGCCGCGATATGCAGAGCCCTGATCGGGAAACCACGCCTCGTGCTGGCCGACGAACCCACCGGCAATCTCGACCCTGCCACCGCCGAATCGGTGCTCGACCTGCTCTTCGAACAGGTCGCAGAGGCCGGAGCCGCGTTGCTCGTGATCACGCACGACCATGAGATCCTGCCGCGTTTCGACGAGGTCTTCGATCTCTCCGAGCGCAACCTCGCGGCCACCCGTTCGGAAGGAGAGGTTCGATGAGCACTCGAGCACACCTTCACGCGGTCACCCTGGCGTGGCGCCACCTGACCTTCCACGGATTTCGCAGCATCACGATCATCCTGGCTCTTGGCATCTCGATCGCGCTTCCTCTGGTCACCGGTTCGCTGCTCGACCGAGGCGAAACCGCCACCATGGAACGGTCCGAGGCGACCCCTCTGGTGCTGGGCGCTCCGGGCGGCAGCGTGGATCTGGTGCTCGCCTCACTCTGGTTCCTTCCGGAACCGCTTGATTCGTTTCCCATCAGCGAATCAGATGCGATCAATGAGAGCCTGCTCGCCACGTCGATCCCGCTGTCGCTGGCCGCGCGGGCGTCCGGGCATCCCGTGGTGGGAACCGACATCGAGTATCTGCGATTTCGAAACAGATCCGTCACCCGAGGACGCCCCTTCGCCGTTCCGGGTGAATGCGTGCTGGGCGCCGACGTGGCCGCTTCGACCGGGCTCGGCCCCGACGATGTGATCCTGACCGATCCCGAAGGCCTTCTCGACATCGGGGGCGGATACCCCCTTCGACTTCGGATCACCGGCGTGCTCGAGAAGAGCGAGTCCGCGGACGATGCGGCGGTCTTCTGTGATCTGCGAACCAGCTGGATCATCGCGGGCCACGGACACGTTCACATCGAGATCGACGAGGAGACGGATCCGCACGTCCTCATGGGCGAGAATGAAGGACGCGCCATCGCAAGCTCCGCGGTCACCCCCTACACCGAACTGACGCCCGACCGACTGGACTCACTCCATTTCCACGGGGCCCCCAGCGATCTGCCGATCGAGGCCGTCATCATCATTCCAAACGACGAGAAGAGCGGAACGATCCTGTCGGCCAGACTCGATCGACGCGATGATCTTCTTCTCGTCACGCCATCATCGGTCGTGCGCGAGATCCTGGAACGCGTCTTCAGGGTGGGCGCGCTGGTGGGTGGCGTCCTGCTCGCCACCGGTGCCGCGACCCTCGCGGTGATCGGTCTGGTGCTGGTGCTTTCGGTGCGCCTGCGCAAGGATGAACTGACCACCTTGCGGATGATCGGGATCTCACGCGGGACCTACGTCACACTGCTTCTCTCCGAAGTGGTGATTCTGATCATCTTCGCAGCCATGATCGGCGTGCTGGCGGTCTGGTCCTCGAGCTATCTGCCCGCGGACCTGGTCCT
>CABYSN010000041.1 GCA_902521645.1 Planctomycetota bacterium | reverse complement strand
ACCTGTTGGTGTTCACCGGCGGATTGTGGTGGGGATTGATCGTGAGCGCCGCCATCTGGTTCGCCGCGATCATGGAACGTCGACTCCATCCGGGCGAACGATCAAGTCGATACATGGCTGCCTTCGCGATGGGCATCGCGACATTGGTGGTGCTGGTGGCGACCAGTCAGGAAGTCGCCAAGATCGCCTCTGAAACCTTCACCGCGGAATCAGGCCAGCGTGCCGCCGTCTCGATCTGGTGGGGAGTCTTCGCAATCGGACTTCTGATCCTCGGATTTCTGCGTGACGCACCATGGCTGCGCTATGCAGGACTGTCGCTGCTGGCGCTGGCCGCAGGCAAGGCGGTTCTGTACGACCTCGCCTCGGTCTCCGCGGTCTGGCGAGCCGCGAGTTTCCTGATCCTGGGAATGCTCATGCTCGGCGTGGGCCTCATCTATGCCAAGGCGATGTCGAAGCGACATCCGACCGAAGAACGCGAGCGGGACGACATCACCGACGCGGATCCTCAGAGCGATTGATCAGGAGGATCCGCCATGACGACGTTGGTCGAAAGACCGATCCGAAGCGTGATGAGTGGATTTTTGTGAAGCGACATCGTCATATTCTGCGTGGATCAACTGTCGGATTCCGGTCTCCCAAACTACCCTGAAACGGTCTTGAGATGAACGGACAAACCCAAACACCAACGGAACAAAACCGATGCTTTACCTTTCCCACCGCATGGCCGGAACCGCCGTGCTTTCGAGCCTCTTCCTGATCACTGGACCCGCATGGTCACAGGATGGAGAGCCGCTCTTCGAATCCGACGCCATGACTCAGGAATCGACCGGATCGGAAGGCGAAGGCGGCACCGACACGGAGGACTCCCTTCGCTGGAACGTGGCCGGCGGGAACATCTATCAGTTCGGGACCAACATCGATGGCGGCGGAAAGTATTCGGTCAACCGGACCTTTCTGGGAGCGGGAGCCGAATTCAAATACTCCCCGGCACTCACGCTCGACTTCGACATCGGAATGGAATGGGACAACTACGACTTCTCCGGCAAGGGCGATTTCTTCGGAAACCCTGCAGTGCAGGATCCCTGGGGTTCGGTATTCGACCTCACCCTCAGCGCGGTCTCGAACTGGCGGCTCGATGACCATTGGCGAATGATCCTGGGCGGATTCGTCCGTTGGTCGGGAGAGAATGATGCCGATTTCACGGAGTCCTTCAGCGGCGGCGGTGTATTCGGTGGCGCCTACGTGTTCTCCGATGACCTCTCGCTCGGCGCCACCCTCCTGGTGACGACCCAGATCGAAGATGGACTGTTGTGGATCCCTTCACCGATCGTCGACTGGAAGATCAACCGACAGCTGTTCATCTCCAACATGCGAGGTCCGACCACCTACCCTGCGAGCCTCGGACTCGAGATCGTCTACTACCTGAATGAGGACATGAACATCTCTCTCGGCGGCCGATACGAATACCGGCGATTCCGTCTGAACGATGACGGACCCGCCGCGATACGAGATGGTGTCGGTGGAGAACGAACCTTCCCGATCTGGTTGCGTTTCGAATGGCGACCGATCGAACAGATCAGGCTTCACGTGCTTGCGGGAGTCAATTTCGGCCAGCGCCTCCAGCTGGAGAACTCGAGAGGCGATCTCTTGAGCGAAGAAGACACGAATCCTTCGCCATTCATCGGGTGTTTTCTCGGATTCAATTTCTGATTCAGTCCTGAAGCGGAATTCGAGGTCGCCAGTCCGCCCAGTCGTCATCGGCCTCGGATGCGACGTCGAATCGAGCGCCGGAGATCGCGACTTCACCCGGGGAGTTCGGGGTGACAAGTGACACGCCTCCCACCATCAGTGTCTCCAGGGAATCCAACCGCGCCCGGACGCCGGTGAAACCGAGATCGAGATCGAAGGCACCTGCCTCGTAGAATCGGGAATTGTCCCGGACCAGAGGGGCGAAACGCCGCTCGACCAGAATCCGCGCCTCGACCGATGTCGCGTTCTCGGCCAGATCGGTCTCGAGAATCGTGCCGATGCGAACCCCCCGGTAGAGCACCGCGGCGCCACGCTGAAGACTGCCTCGACTGGCGGCTGAGAGTGTCAATGAGAGATCTCCCTCCTGATACTGGGAGAGCACGGGCGGTTCATCCAGACCTTCGAAGACTCGAACGATCGCACCTCCCGAAGGACCCGGATCCACGTCGATGGATCGATCACTGAACGCCCCATCGAGACCACCCACCCGGGACCATTCGACCATCGGTCGATCGATCCACCATCGTGTGTCCTCACGCATCAGAAGAGAACGTGCTCCCGATTCGAGAGAGACATCGACCTCGACACCCTCGACCTGAAGACGGACGTCGGAGACTTCACCCACCACGATTCCACGACAACGAACCTGGCCTCCGACTCGAAGACCATGACCCTGATCGAAGGTGACGGTGACATCTGTGGCGGAACGAGCTCCGAGATCACCGAGCACCCAGCCCAGCACGGCAAGCACACCCAATGTCACGCCGACCGACAGGACGGTCGAACCCAGCAAGCCTGCGAGTGGTTTCTTCATGCGCTGCTCCAAGACCGGACTCGGACCGGACTGTTTGAGATGACAAGGATTCCATCAGCATGGGAATCGACCCCCAGAATACTCTCGAACATGAAAAAGGACGCTCGCAACTGCGAGCGTCCTTGAATTCAAGTGGAGCCGATCGGGATCGAACCGACGACCTCTTCCATGCCATGGAAGCGCTCTCCCAACTGAGCTACGGCCCCAATTTCCCGACTGACGGGCTGAGATGGCGCCTGCGAAAGTTGCAAGCGAGGGGAGAAGGTATCCGAGAGACTCCTGACAGGCAAACCATCGCTTGAAGAGACCCGAGGATCGGGCTCAGGACGGTTTTTATCAGGAAGGATTCAGCCTCGTCCAGGTCAGCCAAGCAGATCGTCGATCGCTCCGGCAAAGACGTCCTTGCCCTGGAGTCCGACGAACTTGTTCACGACTTCGCCGTTCATCAAGAGGATCACGGTGGGAATCGACTGGATGGAATACTTCAAGGCGACCTCACGGTTGCCGTCGACATCGAGCTTGCCGACCTTCGCACGTCCGGCGAAGTCATTGGCGACTTCTTCGATGGTGGGAGCAAGCATGCGACATGGTTGACACCACTCCGCCCAGAAATCAACGAGAACAGGCATGTCGGCATCAAGTGCCTCGGCCTGGAAGTTTGCATCAGTGAACTCGATCATGGTATCGCTTGCCATGGCTTGAGAGGCTCCAAACAAGTGGGTTACGCGTGCTGGTGGGATGACTGCGTCACCCCCGAATCAAGATGGTAGCAGGTCAAAAGAAGGTCAGCATCGCGAGGTTCTCTGAGAGGCGGCGAGCACCGCCAGGGTGTCGGCCGTCTCCCGCACGTCATGGGTTCGAATGATCGAAGCCCCCTCTCGGGCCCCCAGCAATCCCGCCGCGAGCGAGCCGGCGAGACGGTCATCCACGGGGCGATCTCCGAGGACGGCTCCGATGAAACTCTTTCGGGAGACTCCGACCAGAAGAGGCACCTCGGGAGCCGATGGCGGAGCCAGGCTCGAGAGCGAATGGAGAAGCTCGAAATTCTGATCGACCGATTTTCCAAATCCGAATCCGGGATCAAGCACGATGTGGTCGCTCGAGACTCCGGCAGCGACCGCCCTGTCCAGGAGCGTTCCCAGGCCCTCTCGCACCGCAGGAACCACCCCTCCGGAACCGTACTCGGGCTCGGTGGGATGGAGGTGACTGTAGACATCCTGATCCGGGGGCAGCAGACGATGCATCAGCACCAGCCCGGCACCGGTTTCAGCTGCCAGCGAAAGGACGGTGGGATCCTCTTCTCCCCCGGAGACGTCGTTGATGATGTCGGCGCCGGCCTCGAGTGCACTGCGTGCCACTTCGGCCGAGGTGGTGTCGATCGAGATCACGATGTCGGAGACCGATCTGAGGGCCTTGATCACGGGTTTCGTACGTCGAATCTGTTCTTCGGCGGAGATGCGATCAGCGCCGGGACGAGTGGATTCGCCACCAATATCGATGATCCCAGCACCTTGCTCGATCATCTCGAGCGCACGGGCATGGGCCGCCTCCGGGTCGAGCAGACGGCCGCCGGCATGAAAACTGTCCGGGGTGGTGTTGAGAACACCCATGACGACCGGTCGGGTCAGATCGAGCGAGCGATCCGCAGTCATCCGCCAGTGGGTCCTTCGAGCCCCGGTCATGGGCGTGTGCCCGAGCCGGGAGCCATCTGGGAGGTCATCCATTTCACCGCCTGATCGTAGATCAGAGCCACCACTCCGGTCGGGACGACCGTGGCACTTTCAACGGAAGCGGTTCCAGTGGTGAAGTCGATCGCGATGGGCGGGAGGCCCTCGGGAAAGTCCGGAAGATCCGCAGGATCGAAGACACTGATGGGCATGGCTCGACTCAGTTGTTTGAGCAGTTTTCCAAAGGAACCGACACCGACGAGGATCTCGACGTCGGGAGATTCGAGAAGCCAGGGACGCATCGCTGCAAGCGTCGGATTCTCGGAAAGCAGAGCCCCTTTCGAATCAGCAGCCTCGAGAGCGCGCCCCCAGACATCAGGTCGCTGTGAAAATGTCATCACCATGGCATCGGACGCCACACCGGCGAAACCATTGAGACCCCGTGAACCGTACAACAACTGCAGAAGGATCTGCTGGAATGCCGCACCCATCTGCGGCCGGGACCCTCCCGATGTCCTGGAGGGGGGGAGGATCGTCTCCTTCAAACGATAGGCGTCCGCCGTTCCACCCGTTCTGAGTTCCTTGTCGTCGATCCATTCCGGTTCGTAGCGAATTCCATTTCGATCACCGGCGATCGACATGATCTGATCGCGCATCGCCACTTCGAGCGTGTCGGGATCCTCGGTCACCAGCACCAATGACGAATCATTGAGCAGGCCACCCAATGCGATTCCAAGACGACTCGGATAGATCGCCATCTGCACTGCCTGCAGATCCTGTCCGACCGAATCCATCATCTCGGGAATGAGTGGCAGGTCGAACTCGAGTGCCGAGAGAAGCGCCTTCGCGACCGGCATGCCCCCCAGTCCGAGTGCATCGACCGAAATGGCGAAGTAGAAGGGATTGTCGGAGAGCCGGGACATCGAGGCAGGACCTTCGGCCCCGGCAACCATCAAGGCGCCGAGTTCCGAACCCTGTTCGAACATCGAGAAGGTTCTCAGCGACAGCCCGAGAGGATCCACATCAAGCACCATCACGCTGTCTCGAATGCCATCAGCCTGGAAATCCGGCAACCCAGGAACATCCGGCTGGGCGAAAGACATCGAGTCCGTGTCGAGGCGGGACATCCTCTGGCCATCGACCCAGACGATGACATCCCCGCTGGTGATCAGAGTGGCGGCCTTCTCCCCGAGATCTCGCATCATCCGGGCCCGACTTCCCGGTCCGGGTGCGTAGTCTTCAACGAGGCTCTGATCGTTCGAAAGCAGGACATGACCTTCAAGTGCTCGGGCATGAAAGGTCTCGCCATCGGGACCAAGCCAGGCCTCGTCGGAGGCGGTGAAATTCCCATTCAGAAAGGACTCGGCATCGGAGACAGGGACCAGAAAGGCGGCGGAGGGCTCCTGAGACGGCTCCTCGGAAGACGTCTGGAGCCAGGCCGCCAGTGAACCGCGTTCGTCGAGACCGACGGAAATCCCCATCTGGGCTTTCAACATCTCGATTGGACGACCTGCAAGCACCGTCGAAGGTCGATTCATCGCATCAAGCATCTCGGACATGTCGGCATTGAGGCGATCGAGTCGGGGGATGAGACCCAGTGCAAGCGCATCATCGGGAATCATGGCGAGAGTCTGTTCGAGATCGTTCTCCAATCCGGAGAAACCGGAGGAACCAGGCGACCCGGCAAGGAGTACACATGAGACGGTAAGGATAGAGATCATCTGGACGGCTCCGGGTGTGTTGTGGCCGAAACACTGTACTCCGATCAGGAGTCATGGGGTGGTCGAGCCGATAGAAGAGACATGATGCAGGACTTCATCATTCTGGGATTTGGAGCACTCGCCGCCACCCTTGCGGCATTGAGCACGTTCGGCCTTCGCAAACTCCGATTCCGGGAAGGTGCGTTGATCGCATCACTGTTCGTGGGAACGCTTCTCGGGCCGACGGTTCTCGGCAGGATCGCACCCAGCACCTTCGACTCGCTCTGGGTCGGAGGGTCCGGTGAAATTCGCGCGCTGAACGAAGAGGCCTCGGAGGCACGAGCCAAGCAATTGGTCGAAAGCAGCCGGACACTCGGATCAGACACCTCTGACCGATCCGTGACTCGAGACCCTTCAGCGGACCTGGATCAGAAACTGACGGCTCTGCGAAACCACAACCAGAAGACGGTGCGATGGCTGATCGTGACGCTCGCGATCGTCGTGGTGGGCTGCACCAACATCAGAGCGACCAAGGGCGCTCCGGGGAGCCTGCTGCTGGCAGGGTGGATGGTCGTCATCTGTGGCGGATCGGGGGTGTTGATCAGCTCGCTGCTCGGCACACAGCCCGTGGCCGGTTTGTGGATCGGAGCAGCGTGCGGAGTCGCCACCTACGGCAGAAGGAGAACCCATCGCACCGCTCGCAACACATTGAGCGCGCCGACCCAGTTCGCGACGATCATCTCGCTGGCCGGGCTGGTCGCCTTCGCACCCGCACCGGAATCGAGTGAAGTCTCGGGGTTTTCAGCAGGTGCCCTTCTGCTGGTCGCCTTCCTGGCCCGCTTCCTCATCATCGATCAGCAGGAGGCAAGGAACAGGCTGCGTGAGATCTCCAAGTTCGTGATCGCGCCCGCTCTGCTCGCCATAACGATGCTGAACATCGACCTGCTCGAATCCGGCAGGAGTCTGTGGATCGCGATCATTCTGTGGCTGGTGATGAGCGATCTCAAATGGCTCGTCGCGACGATCCATCTTCGCAAGCAGAAATCGGGGCTGGATCAGGCCGCGATCTCGACTCTGGGCTTGCTTGGAAACGGGACGCTGCCGGCCGTGATGGCGGTCTTCGCCTTCTGGACGGGACAGATCGATGAGACCGTGACGATCTGGATCCTGGTGGCGGCGTCACTCGCGGAACTCGAAGGCGCAGGACGAGGTTGGTGTGCGGTGGGCATCGCGAGCCTGCGACGATTCGGACGAACGCCGCAGAACTGGTGACTCCTCCACGGGAACGCCCGGAGTGACATCAGGCAGTCGAAAACGGCGTTGAAACCGACTGGATCAGCCCTGTGCCGGGCGTCCGGAAGCAAGGGCTTCGTCGATCGCCGTCTGAATCTTCTTTCCGGAGGGTGAGTCGGTCGAACCGAAGAAGGCGATCGCCTTGCCGTCGGAACCGACGAGGTACTTGCCGAAGTTCCAGCCGGGAAGCTTGCCGGTCTGCGTGCCAAGCAGGTCGTAGGTCGGACTGCGTGTCGCTTCATCCTTGATCACGACCTTGGAGAACATCGGAAACTCGACTCCGAAGCGCGTGGTGCAGAATGTCTTGATCTGCTCGGTCGATCCGGACTCCTGGCCTCCGAAATCGTTGCAGGGAAATCCCAGAACCACGAAACCGTCCGCGCGGCGCGCATCGTAGAGAGCCTGCAACTCCTCGTATTGAGGCGTGAAGCCGCACCGACTGGCCACATTCACGACCAGCGCCACCTGTCCATCGAACTCGGACAGGGAACGTTTGTTCCCGTCGATGTCGATGACTTCGAGTGACCAGAGACTTTCGTCGGACCACCTGGCAAGCGCTTCGGGCGTCTGCGGCGCTTCCTTGGCACAACCGAGTCCGACCGCAGCCATGACGGCGCCGGTCGCGATGTTTCGAAAACGATTGAGTTTGGCTCGAGTGCTCATGACCGCATCCTAGCGGTCTCAAACGGCGCCGACATCGATGTTGGAGCGAATTCCACGAAGACTGTCTCGTACGAACTTCATGTTCGGCCGCTCTTCGGGGACGACCCGCACGCACTGAGCGATCAGCTCGGCAAGTTTGTCGGGAACATTGGTCAACATGCGGGTCTCGGTCCATTTGTCAGTGTCGACACGCTGACCGGAGAGCATGAAGTACATGGTGGCGCCCCAGTTGAAGACGTCGGTGAGATACGTCACGGCGTTGCGCTTGGCTTGCTCCGGCGCCATGAATCCGGGCGTGCCCTGGATTCGCTCCTTCACCGTCATGAGAGGGCAGGCCTGACCCAGATCGATGATCAGCGGCTCCTGGGTCCTGTTGTCGATGAGGACATTCAATGGCTTCATGTCGGCATGCGCGTAGCCGGCGATGTGCATCTGATTCAACGCATCCGAAACTTCGATGAACACGCGCAGAAGCTCATTGATCGATGGGTTGGTGTTTCGCTGCCATTCCTGCAGATCCTCGCCATCGACGTACTGCAGCAGAAGCCCGACATCGGTCGCATTCTTCTTGTTCGGATGGTAGATCAACGAATGGGTGCTTCGCATGCTCGGGTGATTCACGGCATCGGCGATCCGATGCTCGTTCACCAGTTGCTCGACCCAGCGTTCGTCCTTCTCGTCCTCGATCTTCACATGCTTGAGAAGAAGGATCTGGTTGTCCTTGGTGCTGGCACACCAACAACGACTTCGTGCACCATCACCTTCGTGGCGAAGGGGTGTCACGCCAAAAACCTTCTTGATCCAGATCTTTTCGTCAGACATTGAAACTTACAGGCTTGAGAGACGCGCCCTCCTGAAAGAAGGCGACCGAACGATGCATGGGCCTCGTTATGGGGAAAGAAATGCCGATTTGTGTCGAATCGGAAGGCTGATATTACATGTAAAAAGGTGATGGTTCAAGGACGGATGCAGGCCCGAAGGCCTTGAATGATCCACGTGAAATCACATTGGATCTCTCCGGAATGACCCGCAAGAAACTCATTCCACGGTGACGCTCTTGGCGAGATTTCTCGGCTTGTCGACATCCTTGCCACGCATCACCGCGGCGTGATAGGCCATCAATTGGAGGGGGACCACGGTCAACAGAGGCTGAAGGGGTTCCGCGACATCGGGAACCCAGAAAACGTCCTCGCACATCGACTGGATGTCGGTGTCTCCCTCGGTCGCAACGGCGATCACATGACCACCTCGAGTTCGGACCTCCTCGATGTTGGACAGCACCTTCTCGTACTGACTGTTCTTGGTGGCCACGAAGACCACTGGCATGCCGTCATCGATCAGAGCGATGGGTCCATGCTTCATCTCCGCGGCAGGCATGCCTTCCGCGTGGATGTAGCTGATTTCCTTCAGTTTCAAGGCGCCTTCCAGAGCGACGGGATAGTTCATGCCTCGACCGAGGAAGAGCCAGTTCTCGCGATTGATGTAGCGACTGGTGGCTTTCTTGATGTCATCGGACTGCTCGAGAACCCGGGAGATGAGGGAGGGGATCCGATCCATCTCGTTCAAGAGCGATCCCAGATCATCCTGGGAGTAGAACCGACGCCTGCCGATGTAGGCGGCCAGCATGGTGGCGACCGCCACCTGACCGAGAAACGCCTTGGTGGAGGCCACTCCGATTTCAGGACCCACCCTGAGATAGATCCCGGCATCCGTCTCTCGAGCGATCGATGAGCCGACGACGTTCACCAGACCCACGGTCAGCGCACCCTTCTGCTTCGCTTCCGTGAGTGCGGCGAGCGTGTCCGCGGTCTCGCCGGACTGGCTGATTGAAATCACCACCGTGCCGGGTTCGACGATCGGATTGCGATATCGAAACTCGCTCGCGAACTCGACTTCGGCTGGGATCTTCGCGATGTGTTCGATCAGATATTCACCGATCATCGCGGCATGAAGCGCGGTTCCCTGCCCGATGAAGACGATGCGCTTGGCTGTCGCGAGCTTTCGAGCGAATTCAGAGATCCCACCGAGTCTCACCTGGCCGTCACGAAGATCGAGGCGCCCCTGGAAGCAGCGCTTGATCGCTTCGGGCTGTTCGTAGATCTCCTTCAACATGTAGTGTTCGAAGGAACCGAGTTCGATCTCCTCGAGATCGACTTCGAGCTCGCGGATCTCGGGCGTGATCTCGACGTTGTCGACCGTGGAGGTTCGAATCGAATCACGAGTGATCTTCGCGACGGTGTAATCCTCGAGCGTGAAGGCCTGCTTGGTGTGGGCGACGATCGCACTTGAATCACTCGCGATCACGTATTCATCCGCACCAACCCCGACCATCAACGGTGATCCCTTGCGAGCGACGACCAGAGTGTCGGGCTCCTTGGGACAGATCACCGCCAGAGCGTAGGCGCCCGTGACTTCTCTCAGAGCCGCCTGCACAGCTTTTTCCAGATCACCGTCGTAGAGCTCTCCGATCAGATGGGCGAGCACTTCGGTGTCGGTCTCTGATTCGAAGACATGGTTCTTCTTGGCCAACCACTGCTTGATCGAAGCGTAGTTCTCGATGATCCCGTTGTGGACCAGAGCGATGCCATGACCAAGCTTCTTGTCGTCGACGTGTGGATGCGCGTTGGGCTCGCTGACACCGCCATGAGTCGCCCACCGGGTATGAGCCACACCCACGGATCCATTGAATCCATCCCCCAGAAGCTCTTCCAGGCCCTGCACGCGGCCCACTGAACGAGCTCTTTGAAGGTCACCGGCACCCTCAAGAATCGCGACTCCGGCGGAGTCGTAGCCGCGATATTCGAGTCTCTTCAAACCCTCGATCAGAATCGATTTAGCGTCTCGACGACCTATGTAAGCGATGATTCCGCACATTGGAGCATCAGCCTTCCTGGGAAATTTGCCTGATCACTTCTGACTAAGATAGATCACAATATTAAAATCGGCACTCTGTTCTTCAGGACTGACCCAAGAGTTCATATTGGGTGAGAGTTTTCGGGCCTGGAAGACGAAAAGAGGGGTTCTCGGGCCTTCACGCGGGCAAAGTCTCACGAGCCTGATTCAGAGCCATGGATCGAAGGAGAACTGACGATGCGCCAGGACCCGACAAAGACCGAGATCCGGGTTCGAATGCGTGCCACCCTCGGCCGGATCGATCCCCTGCGACATGACGAGATGAGCTCTGCGATCCGTCTCGGCCTCTCCACATTCGAACCACTCCAGAGAGCACGCAGCATCCTGGCCTTCGCACCCCTCCGGTCGGAACCGAGGATCGACCCCTTGCTCGATGCATGGCGGGCGGAAGGCCGCAGAATCCTGCTTCCGAGAACCCTCGAAAAACCGGGCGACATGGAAATGGTCGAACTTCAGAGTGGCCTGTGCGACCTCCCTGCAGGCCCCCACGGAGTCAGGACTCCCCAGGGCGCCGCATGGGAAGAAGGATCGATCGATGCCATTCTGGTCCCGGGTGTCGCATTCGACCACCATGGCGGAAGATTGGGGCGTGGCGGCGGGTACTACGACCGCCTGCTGCGAAAGCTCGGTGGGACGATGACGATTGGAACAGCCTTCGACTGTCAGATTGAATCAGACGTGCCTCGGGAGGACCATGACCAGAGCGTTCGATTCATCGCCACTGAAAAAGGCACATTTGAATGCCACCTTGGAAATGAATCCTCCGCATTCTGAGTTCTCGTTGACGGGTTGGGGAAAAAACCGAAACGCACGGTCAAACAGCTAGTATGGCGCTCTGCAATCGCACGAAGAAATAGATCTGGAGATCAAGAATGGCACTCGGCAGTCAATCAGGCAGACAGATTGGTCAGGGACGGTTCATGTACCGAAGACGGAAGGGGCGTCCCGGTCGTTGGCTTGCGGTCCTGCTGATCATCTGCGGACTGGGCGGCATCTATTGGATGACGAGAACGGGACCGAGCTCCCTCCAGGCTGATGGTGAGGAACCGACCGTCCTGACGCTGGACGGAGGAGCACCGAACGAAACCATGTTGTCTCAGGGCGACACCACCGAAAACAGCGCTGGATCAGTTCAGACGAGCTCCGATGGAGTCTCGTTCGAGGACGATGACTTCGATCCGATCTCAGGCCGGATTGATGCGGACATCGCGGCTGAAAGCCCCACGAATATCCTCGGCGAGATCGAACCAACCACACCCGACATGACGCCTGCAGATTCGACGCCGACCGGTGATGAAAATCTGATGATCGAGGACTATGCCGTCCTCGCGATGACGGATCCCATCGCGGCACGTTCAGGACTCACCTCCCTGATCGCTTCAGGTTCACTGAGCACTGACGGCCAGAGGCGTGCGCGAGTCGAACTCAATGATCTTGGAAGAGTGCTCTTTTTCGATCCATCCTCGCTTCCCAGCGATCC
>CABYSN010000040.1 GCA_902521645.1 Planctomycetota bacterium | reverse complement strand
GCAGGCC
Source organism: Planctomycetota bacterium (assembly GCA_902521645.1). GTDB lineage: Bacteria > Planctomycetota > Phycisphaerae > Phycisphaerales > SM1A02 > UBA8087. The sequence goes on along the minus strand of CABYSN010000040.1, from coordinate 12,307 downwards.
GGGCGCCCGACCGGTCGCGATGAGTGCGGCTTCGATCGCGATCGTCCCACTCCCGCACATCGGCACGAGCAGGGGGCGTGTCCCGTCGTACTCCATCTGGGCGAGCACCGCAGCGGCGATCGTCTCGCGCATCGGTGCCTTGGAAGGAATCCGGCGGTAGCTTCGATCCGAGAGTTTCTGGCCGGCCAGATCGAGTGAGACCCGACAGAAGTCGTTCTGCCAGAAGAGATGGACCACGGTTCGGTCACCATCGGATCCCGCGTTCGGTCTGTGTCCGTGCACCGACTGCATTCGATCGACGATTGCATCCTTGAGTCTGACGTTCGCGAACATCGTGTTTCTGATGGTCTCGTTCTGTATGTGTGACACGACCGAGACGTATCCGTCATGAGGTATCACGCGTTCCCAGGGAAGGCCGACCGCCGCTTCGTACATCTGATCCGCGTTCGCCGCCTTGAGATCGGCGAATCTCTGCAGCAGGTGATATGCCGTCCTCAGGCGAAGGACCAGGCGCATCGCATCGACCATGGTCCCCTTGATCTCGACTCCGGTGTGATCCTTGCTCGTGATCTCGTATCCGAGGCTCTCGATCTCGCCCGCGAGATACCCGGACAATGCCGGCGCGCAGGTCGCGCGAAGCAGTCTGGGAGGATCAGGATCGAACGGTCGTTCCCCACCTTGCTTGTGTCCTGAATCGTCATGCATCCTAGTGCCCCATCATCCCATCCATGCCCTCATCCATCTTCTTCGGCTTCGGCCTCTTCATCTCATGACCGGATCAGATGATGGTCTCGTTTCGCAGGACCTATTATGACTGGCATCGGGTGCTGGAGATGATTCGTCATTCCCAGCAGACCGAGGAAGAGATCCCATATCGCCTGGATGAGTTTCTCGGCGCACGACTTGAAAGAGGCCACTGAGTTTTCATGGAACCCGCCACACGAAAAATCGTCCTGCCATTGATCGCAGGCATGTTCGCCGCCTTCGTCATCATGGCCCTCGTCTTCGGACCCGGCGAGCAGGGCGTCTCTCAGACCGAAGTCGAATCGCCGGTCACCACCGCCAAGGTCGACATCACCGCAGCGGAAGCCACGGCTCCAGCCGCCGGACGTCCCACCGAATCCACGGCGCAGACCGAGAACGCCGCCACCCCTTCCGCTGATGTGACCCTGCCTCAGGGCGACGCCGCGCTTTCTCCCCCCGAAGGAGGATTCGGGTACCTCGAAGCCAGGCCCCCGGTCTCCATGGAAGGCACCGATCCCGGATCGCTCGGATCACTCGACCCTTCGGTCGCCCGAATGAAGCTGGCTTTCGCCCCGACCGCCGCGGGCATCTCCCAGATCACCTTCAGTGACTTCTGGAAGTCGGGCCAGGCGAAACGACAGGCCGCATCCCATCGTGCGGCGGTCTCCGCCGGATCCGCCGATCCGCCACCCATGCCCTCCGAGGATGAACGCTACGTTCTCCAGAATTCGATTCGTCTGCAGAACGACGAAGGCCGATCCTTCAACACGCCGATCCTCGCGGCACATTCGATCTCCGTCAGGGGCTGGGGCGACCAGACCCGCGTGGTCAGTCTCTTCGGCGCCGTCTGGACGGAAGTCGAACCCGGAAGCTTCAGAACTGAGATCCGGGATCAGAGTTCCGGAAAGGTGATCCTCGACGTCACTCGGCGCTTCGTCTTCTCGGCCGATGGTTATGACATGGCGCTCGAGCAGCGCGTGATCAACAAATCCGATCGCCCTCTGGCTCTGCGTTGGTATCAGTACGGACCGGCCGACCTCGAACTCGAAGGCACGACCTATCTTCGTGACGTCCGCAGGTTCCACGTCGGGTTCCTCTTCGACCCGTCGCGTGACCCGCAACAGAAGCACGTTCTCTCCCAGGGAATGATGCGGGAACGTTCCGATGTCATCTCCATGGGCGAAGCCTTCAGCGATGCGATCGACGAGAACCGTCTCTGGCCGACCGAACAGTCTCTCGAAGAGGATCTTCGTCTCTCGTGGTTCGGTGCGACGAACCGGTATTTCGGACTCTGCATTCATCCGATCTACGATCCTCCTGATCGTCCTTCGCGTCGTCTTTCCGTCATCGAGTTGATCGAGCCCGCACTCGGCAAGACCGTCGATGGCGACGGGCTGGAGCAACAGGTGGTGACGACATCGCTGCACGGCACCGAACAGCTCGTCTCGACCGGTCAGACCGCATCCTGGGACATGGGCGTCTTCGCGGGCCCTCTCGAAAGAAGCATTCTCAATCATGAACAGCCCTACGAGGCGCTGGGCATGGGCGGACTCATCCTGTATCTGATGAGCGGCTGCTGCACCTTCTGCACCTTCGCCTGGCTGGCGGACTTCATGATCGTCTTCCTGTCCGCGATCAATTCGATCGTCTTCGACTGGGGTGTGGCGATCATCATCCTGGTGTTCGTGGTGCGTGCCTGCCTCCATCCCATCACCCGCAAGGGACAGATCGGAATGCAGAAGAGCGCGAAGGCCATGGGCGAGATCAAGCCCGAACTCGACAAGCTCCGCGAACGATTCCCCAACGACAATGAGAAGATGCGTCAGGAACAGATGCGCCTGATGCAGGAGAAGGGCGTCAATCCACTCGGCTGCGCCACCGGAATGCTGCCGATGTTCCTGCAGATGCCCATCTGGATCGCGCTCTATGCGGTGCTCTTCTTCGCGTTCGACCTGCGGCAGCAGTGGGCCTTCTACGGGTTCTTCCAGCTGTTCGACGGCTGGGCGTTCATGGGCGACCTCAGCGCCCCCGACAACTTCATCGACTTCGGCATTCAGAAGGAATTCCTCTTCTTCACCTTCACCGGCATCAACCTCCTGCCGTTGTTGATGGGCGTGGTCTTCTTCATCCAGCAGAAGTACATGGCGCCTCCACCCAGCGCCACCATGACCGATGATCAGAAGAAGCAGCAGAAGATGATGAAGATCATGATGCTCGTCCTGTTCCCCATCATGCTCTACGGTGCGCCAAGTGGCCTGACCCTCTACATCCTCACCTCGAGCATCATCGGGACCACCGAAAGCAGGTACATCCGAAAGCACATCAATCGGATGGAGGAACTCGCCGAATCCGGCGTGATCGACGAGAAGGCCCAGGCCAAGGCCGAGCGCAAGAAGAAGCGACAGGACAAGGCCGGCAAGATGTACGAGAAGATGCTTGAAAACGCGCAGGCGAAGCGGAAACAGAAGGCGCAGAAGCCTCGAAACTTCAAGTCGAAGTCGGATCGCGAGAAGAGTTGAGGTTCGACGCTCGTGAATGTCGCGGACACCATCATCGCGATCGGCTCTCCTCCGGGGCGTTCTCAGAGAACCCTTCTGAGACTCGCCGGTCCTGACGCCTTTCGCGTGTGCCGGATCGATCGTCCCATCCGAGGATTGAGATCGTCGACCTTCACCCTCGCCGACCACTCGCTGCCCGTCCTCTGCTTCGTCGCCCCCGGTCCCGCAAGCTACACCGGCGACGATGTCGTCGAGCTGCTCGTCCCGGGTGGCGGACCGATCGTCGAGCGGATTCGCAGTGAACTCGATGATCAAGCGGATCGACTGGGCGTGCCTCTGCGTCAGGCCAGTCCCGGCGAGTACACCGCACGCGCCTACCTCAACGGTCGGATCGATCTCCTTCAGGCCGAGGGTATTTCGGAGACCATCAGAGCCGAAACGGATTCACAACTTCGAGCGGCCCACGGACTCTCCGGTGGAGGTCTCGGTGATTTCGCGCGCGAGATCGCCGCGGAGATCATCCGCCTCGCCGGTCTGGTCGAAGCCGGGATCGATTTCACCGATCAGGAAGACGTGGTGGCGATCCCTCTGGATGAACTGATCATCTCCATCCGATCCCTGCTCGATTCGCTGCGCGGTCGACTGGATCGTTCGATCACGATCGAACGACTCGATTCCGTCCCGGTGGTGACGCTGGTGGGCCGGCCGAATGCGGGAAAGTCGAGTCTCTTCAACGCACTGCTCGGACTCGAAAGAACGGTCGTGGCCGACGTCGCGGGAACGACACGGGATGTTCTCGCGGAGCCACTCCAGATCGACGGCGAGGACGGTGCTCTCGAGATACTTCTTCTCGATGGAGCCGGTTTCGATCCCGTCAATCCGAACCCGGGTCACCTCGAACTTGCGATGGAACGACGGATCGGTGAAGCGCTCCGTCGTTCGGATCTTCTGCTTCGTTGCACCGCTCCGAACGAGGAACCGATCGATCTCGGACCTTTTCTCGACGAGGGTTCGGATGTTCGAATCCTCGATGTCCTCACGAAATGCGATCTCGCTGTGGCGGATGATCGTCGGGGGATTCGCACCAGCACGACATCCTCACCGGGGCTGGGGTCCTTGACCGGTTCGATCCGCGACGCCCTCGGAGGAACCACCAACGTGCTCGGTGATGACAGGTTCGCGATGAATCAACGTCATCAATCCGTGCTTCGCCGCTGCGCGGAGACGTTGGAGGAACTGCTGTCGCTTGCAGATGGCGAGGATGCCCCCCCGGTTGAATTCCTGGCCGCTCTTCTTCGTCAGGCGCTCGATGAACTCGGCATGCTCATCGGCCGTGTCACACCCGACGACGTCCTCGATCAGGTCTTTGCGAACTTCTGTGTCGGTAAATGAGAAGATTCAGAACTGGATCATGACGGCCAGATAGGCGCTGAGGGCATCGTCGAGTTCTGCAGGGGAACCACCTCCGGGATCGATCACCCATTCGATTCCCGGTTGGATCATCATCGCCGGGGTGATCTGGATCCTGTAGAAAACCTCTCCGAGGGCTTCATGTCCTCCAGCGCTTCCGGGCATGCCGTCGGTCATCGTCGCGCGATAGATCTCAGAGTCCCCGGAAAAGACGTTCATCCCCATCATGATGCCCAGGGCGTCAGCATTTCTCCCCGGAATCACACCTGTCGCGCTGACCCCGGCCATCACCGACCAGGTGTTGGCATTCTTCGAGCCGGGACTCCAGCCCACCGATCCGAAGATCTGAATGCCTCCACCCATCCCGGCATTGGCCACGTCCCTCGACCAGATGGTCTGAGCGAGATTCACATACCAACCGGGAACATCGTCGACGCCCGTCGTCGAATCACCGTTCGTCGCGGACGTTCCGGTCTGGAACCACCCTGCAACGGAGAGTCCGCCCGGTGTCGTCGTGTCATCCCCCCATGACCAGTCGAGTTGTGAGATGAGAAACCAGTGGTCCTCGTCATCCAGGAAGGAGCTCAGACCATGGTCACCCGTGGGTGGACCGACCTCGCCGGTCAGGGGATCGAATGCCGCCGTGGTGCCGTCCCACCAACCGAAGTGCCCCTGAACCGAAGGGGTGATCTCCAGGTCGATCTGCAGACCGACGGCCGCATTCGGATACGTCGGGAGAAATTCATCCAAGGAGGTGGGTGCGCTCGCCAGTCCGTTCTGAAAACCACCAGCGGCGTCGATCGCGGCGAAGGTGACGTTGGCATCCATCTTTCCAAAGGCGATCGCGAGCGCGTCGCCGGGGAGTGACTGTCTCCAGTAGCACTGGTTCAGATGCATGGTCCAGTTGTGGTCTTCGGACGGAAAGTTCCCGTCGACCCCGATCACGCTGCCGACCGGAGAAAACGTTCCTGGTGGTTCGAATCGTCCGTTGTACCAGGTGGTCTGTGCCACGTTCATGAAGAAGGTGCCGCCTTCGAGTCCGATCGCCTTCTCGGTCTCCACCGTGAGTTCCAGCTGGGTGATCCCGGCACCGAAGAAGCCCCGTTCGAAGCCGCCCTGGAAATTGTTGAAAAGCAGCGAGCTGTAGGCTCCGTCCAGCCGTATTCCATGTTCACCCAGGTCGTTTCGGGCACCATTCCAGTCTCCCGTGATTCCCGATGCGCCCCAGGGCCAGTCGTCGAATGCCCCGGGATCCGTCACGTCGTCGGGCGACACGCTGGTGATGGGTGGGTACCGATTCGGCGGCGAGATCGTTTCTGGGCCGTTTTCCTCGGAGGCTCCTTCGGTGGAGTCGTCACCGCGCATGGTCGGTGCAGCAGCGAGAAGGAGAAGGGCAATCATGATGAGAGACGGCCTGCTCATGGACATGATGGTATCCGGAGCGTCTCATCCGCGAGCTTTCTCGGCTAGCCTGAGTGCATGAGCACGAATCGAATCGACATACGGCCACGGTACTGCGAGTGCGATCCCATGGGTGTCGCCCACCACGCGACGTTTCCGATCTGGTTTGAGATGGGAAGGACCGAACTTCTGCGTGCGACCGGAGTCAGTTACCGTCAACTCGAGGCGGAGGGGATCTTTCTCGCGGTGGTCCGACTGGATGTCCGGTACAAGTCGCCTGCACGCTATGACGATGATCTGGTTCTGGAAACCAGACTGAGCTCGGTCGGTCGGGTCAAGATCGAACATGAATACACCCTGAGGCGTGATGATCTGGTCCTGGCGACCGGACGCACGACCCTGGCCTGTCTGGGCGCGGATGGAGCAGCGCGTGCTCTTCCCGACATCCTCGCGCGACTTGATTGATCACGTCGAGCGCTTCGTGTCCTTGGCCGGTGCGAGCCTGGTGCGGATTCTCGACAACGGTCCCGAATAGGTTCGCCGCAGCTCGGCTTCCAGACCGCTCTTCAGCAAACGATCGAGTTCGTACTTCGCGGGACTGGATTCGACCAGGATCGTGATCGTCCCACCGCGCATCTCTCCGAACCGACAGGCGTTGGTGAGCTGCTCGGGAACATGACGCTCCCATGCCTCCGTGAAGGTGGCCAATCGTCCTTCATTTCGCTTCGCGACCTTTCGGGTCGACTCCACGAGCCCTGAAATCGAGGTCTCAGGGTCCCATTTACGCCGGTAAGGGGCGATTCTTCGTAATCTGGCCAGTCTTGGATCGGTCATCACCCCCGAGGATAGGGGGTTCAGCGGTATGCTGCTCGACCTATGACACAGGTTCGACTGAATTCCATCCGAAAGACGTTCGGCGACACCGTCGCCGTGAAAGATGTCACCTTCGAGATCGACTCCGGAGATCTGTTCTTTCTGCTGGGCCCTTCCGGCTGCGGAAAGACCACCCTTCTGAGAATGATCGCGGGTTTCTCGACACCCGACGCGGGGTCGATCCACATCGGTGGTCGTGACGTCACCAAGCTCGGTGCGGAGAAACGCGACACCGGCATGGTCTTCCAGAGCTACGCACTCTGGCCTCACATGAGCGTGCATCAGAATGTCGCGTTCGGTCTGAAGGTCCGAAAGCTTTCCAAGCCAGACATCGAACGCGAGGTCGCCCGCGCCTTGGAACTGGTTCGCATGGATTCCTACGCGCACCGTCGGCCCAACGAACTCTCCGGAGGGCAGCAGCAGCGTGTCGCGCTTGCGCGCGCGCTTGCATTCAAGCCCACGGTCCTTCTGCTGGATGAACCCCTTTCCAATCTCGATGCGAAGTTGCGCATCGAGATGCGCAACGAGATCAGGAGGATCGTCGACGAGCTCGGCATCACCACGATCTACGTCACGCATGATCAGAAGGAGGCGCTCTCCCTCGCGGACGGCATGGTCGTGATGAGCGAGGGCGAAGTGATCCACAAGGGTGCTCCTCGCGAGCTGTACCACAGGCCTCGAAACCGCTTCACCGCGGAGTTTCTCGGAGAGACGAACCTGCTCGCCGGTGACATCGAACGGCATGAAGGCGAGCTGCGTTCCCTTCGAACGATGTTCGGCATCCTTTCGTCGACCACCGCGGATGCGGACGCGCCGTCCAGCGGAAAAGTGTCCCTGTCGATCAGACCGGAAAGCCTCACCAGGTCTGATCCGACCACTCCGGAAGGGCACAACCGCATCACGGGCAGGCTGCTCGAGACCGTGTTTCTCGGTGAAGTGGCGCAGCATCGGGTCGCCGTGGGCGACGATGCCGTATTGAAGGTTCTCGAAATCAATCCGCGCGAGCGGACTGACACCAAGCCGGGTGATGCGATCGAACTCGCCGTCGCTCCGGAGGATGTGGTGGTCCTGATCGACTGATCCGGTCGTTCACCACCCTTCAGGAAGGATGCTGCGGGTCGCACCCGTCTTCCCATGTCTCTCTTGCGCATTGCAATCGTCGGACGTCCAAATGTCGGCAAGTCCAGCCTCTTCAACCGTCTCATCGGACGCAGGGTGTCGATCGTGGATCCCACGCCCGGGGTCACTCGCGACCGGATCTCCGGAATGCTTGAGATCCCCGCACCCAACGATGTCGACGATCATGAAGTCCGCTTCGCCGAACTGACCGACACTGGCGGCTACGGCGTCTATGTCGGAGAGGGCGCACGTTTCGATGATGCCGGGATGGATCTGACCCAACTCACCGATGCGATCGAATCACAGATCCGTTTCGCGACTCGTGAAGCCGATCTGATCGTCTTCCTGCTCGATGCTCATTCGGGAGTCGCCTCACTCGATGAGACCGTCGCCGGCATCATGCGCAAGAGCGGCATCGCAGACAAGGTCCTGCCGGTCGTCAACAAGGTCGATGACGAGTCCTGGGAAGCGCACGGGCATGAGTTCTCCGCACTCGGTTTCGGTGAACCCGTGTTCGTCTCCGCGAAGAGCGGTTTCGGTCGGGCCAGACTCGCGAAAAGACTCTGGGAAGCGGCCGAGAATCACGAGAGTCATGTCGAGCGTCAGCTGCTGAAGTTCGCCATCGTCGGCGAGCGCAACGCGGGCAAGTCCACCCTCATCAACGCGCTCGCGGGACAGAAGAGAGTGATCGTCTCTGAGATCGCCGGGACCACCAGGGATTCGGTCGATGTCGAGCTCGACATCGACGGTCACCGATATCTCGCGATCGACACCGCGGGCGTCCGCAAGAAGAAATCATGGGCCGATGACGTCGAGTATTTCTCGAATCTCCGTGCCCGGGACGCGATGCTGCGTTCCGATGTCTGCATCTTCCTGCTCGACGCCACCAAGGAGATCTCCCAGGTCGAGAAGAAACTCTCTCTTGAATTGCAGAAGCAGTTCAAGCCGACCGTCATCGCGGTCAACAAGTTCGACCTCGTCGAGGACTCCACGTCGCCTCAGGAATACGTCGACTACCTCACGCAGGAACTCAGAGGGATCGACTACGCGCCACTGGTCTTCATCAGTGCGAAGGAAAGCGAAGGCCTCGAAGATCTGATGAAGATCGTCGTCAATCTGGAACGTCAGGCCAAGCACCGTGAGTCCACCGGCAAGATGAATCGGATCATCGAGGAGATCATCTCCGAGCGTGGTCCCTCCTCGAAACTGGGAACCCGTGCGAAGATTCTCTACACGGCCCAAGTCGGGATCTCGCCTCCGACCATCGTCCTGGTGGTCAACAAGCCCGCGTTGTTCACGCCCGGGTACCGACGCTATCTCATGAATCGTCTGCGGGAGAGACTTCCGTTCTCGGAGATCCCGATCAGAATGGTGATCACGGAACGCAATCGAATCTCCCTGTCCGCCCTCAAGGGGGGGGATCACCGGATTCCCGTGACCGACGACATCGATTCGAGTGATGACATCCTCGATTCCGACTCGTGAGGTGAACACGGCAAAGGTCCACCTCGTCACGTGAACCGTCCCTCGCCGTCGCCGGCGGAGGAAATCCAATCCCGGCGATCAGGGGCCACCGGAAAGTGCGTGATCAAACCACTCCTTTCGGGGTGTGTCATGTGCGCACCCGTTAGAATGCCATCTCAGATGAGCAGCTTCGAATCAAAACCGCCCGTCATCTCCGGAGATTCCGGAACGCCCAAGACCGGCATCACGGAGACCTTGATGTCTCTGATCATGTCCTTCGTGCTCGCCATGACGGCACGCGGTTTCATCATCGAGGGTTTCGTGATTCCGACCGGATCCATGGCACCGACATTGATGGGGCAGCACGTCCGCTGGACCTCCCCTCAGACCGGCTGGTCGTATGCGATCGATGCCAACGGATACATGGGGCGCTGGCAGCTCGCGGCTCAGGAGCTTTCCAAGCTCAACGGAAGACTCTCCGCCATCAAGGATCCCGCGCAACGCAAGCAGGTCAGAAATCGTGATCTCAAGCGGGCGCTGATCGCACGCTGGGACCCCATGTTCGGTCTCGATCGCCCCGTCGAACGGACTCCGCCCGAGCAGACTCAGCCGCGCCCGTCGAACGGGGATCGTGTCATCGTCCTGAAGTCGCTCTATCCGCTCAGCGCGCCCGAACGTTTCAACGTCGTCGTCTTCAAGAATCCCACCGACCCGGTGGGCCCGACACAGAATTTCATCAAACGACTGGTCGGTCTTCCTGAGGAGCAGGTGGCCGTCGTCGATGGGGACGTGTTCACGGGTGCGTTGGAGGGCTCCGCTGAGACTCTGCGCGTCGTTCGCAAGCCTGAATTCGTTCAAAGAGCGGTCTGGCAGCCCGTCTACAACTCCAGTCTCGTGCCAACGGATCTGTCTCGATGGGAGGAATCCTCCCAGATCAGCTGGTGGGGTGCGCCCTTCGTGCCTCGATCCGGAGACTGGACGATCGGAACCGATCGGACATGGCACACCACTTCGAATCAGCCTGCCTCGCTGACCTGGAATCACGAGGACTGGCCGATCACCGATTTCAACATGTACAACGTCAACCGGCTGCCCAACGTTTCGGCGACGCCGACCTCCCGGGATCCCTATCCCATGAGCGATATCCGAATCGCGGGTGTGATCGATCCCGGCAACGACGGCGCTTTCAACGGTACACGGGTCGTGATGACCTCGCGCGGTGTCGTCTTCGAATGGTCGGTGAAGAATGAAGAGATCGAACTGCGAATGACGCGCGAATCGGATGGGGATTCGATCGCCTCTGTCAACGCCCCCTTCGAGATTTCCGACGCCGCGTTCGAGGTGGATTGCTGGCAGGTCGATCAGAAGATGTGGATCTTCATTGACGGCGAGCTTCATCTGGAGCTTCCCTTCAACGAGTGGTCTCCCGAGCAGCGTTTCGCGGCGAGCTATCCGGACACATCGGCCGAGACGTATCTCGCGAATCCGACGCTTCCCAGACCTCTGGGGCCGCGCATCGACTGGCATTTCGACGGTGGCGTTCACGCGGTCCGCAATGTCCGGGTCGATCGGGACCTCTTCTACCGACCCACCATGCTCGACAATGCGAATCAACGGTCCCAGAACGGACCCTTCATTCGGGGACTTGGTTTCGGTTCCGATTTTCGAAGGCCCGGACGTCTCGAGGCCGGTCAGTTTCTGATGTTCGGAGACAATAGTGCGGCCAGTCGGGATGGACGGATCTGGGGACGACCGCATCCCCTGTCGGCTCAATACACGGGTGATGACGCTCCCTTCGTCGTGCCAAGGAACATGTTGATTGGAAAAGCGTTCAGCGTGTACTGGCCCGCACCACTCGCCATTCCCGGGACCCAGTCCCGTTGGGTTCCCAACTTTGGAAAACTCCGATTCATCCGTTGATGACGTCCGCGGGAGACCCCGACCTTGGATCTACAGAACGCAATTCACGAGCGACGAACCATTCACAGCTATCGTTCCGACGCCATCGAGGAAGGTGTCCTGGAGCGGGCTCTGGATGCCGCCCATCAGGCACCGTGTCACAAGCGGACCTTTCCCTGGCGCTTCACCATCGCAGGGCCGCGAAGTCGTGAAGCACTGGCGAGCATCGCGGTCTCGCTGAAATCCGCTGGACAGACGCTTCCCGCCGAGAAGATCACCTCGATACAGAACAAGATCCTGGACCCCGCCCAGCTGGTGGTGGTGACTCAGGTGCGTTGTGACGACGAGTTCCGTGCCCGTGAGGATTACGCTGCGTGTTCCTGTGCCATACAGAATCTGTCACTTTCACTCACGGCGGACGGCGTCGGATCTAAATGGTCCACCGGAGGGCTGACCCGTGATCCGGCGACCTACGACGTGCTTGCAGTCGATGGCGCGCTCGAGGAGATCATCGGATTCATCTGGGTGGGGATCCCCGCCGAGACGCCGGTGGTGAAACGTCCGGAACTCGCCTCGGTCGTTCGTCGGACACCCTGAACAGGCTCCGACCTGGGATCGACTGTCTTTTCAGTCGCGACTTCCCGTGTAGAGATCGAATTTCAGCAGTCTGCATTCGATTCCGCCATGTTGGAACGTGATCCGTTCCGACGTCTTCAAACCGACCGACCCTGCGAATTCCCGACTGGTGAAGACCCATCCATCCCAGCCTCCGAAGTTCTGCTTGAGATGATCCCCGATCCGGTTGTAGGTCGGCTCGAGCTCCTCGTCGACACCGAGTCTCTCCCCGTATTCTCCGTGAAGAACGATGGAGCCCGGCTCGTCGGGGCGGGTGGTGTCGG
>CABYSN010000039.1 GCA_902521645.1 Planctomycetota bacterium | reverse complement strand
GTGGAGAGCGTGTCCTCATGAAACGTCTGCGCTCCTGGTTCACGCACGCCTTCGCGGTCGAGAAGGAGACGGATTTCGACCCCGACGAGGACGACCGTGCTCTGATGGAGGTGGTCTGCGCCGAAATCGTCAGACGTCACATGGCCACCCCGGCGATGTTGTTTCTCGAATCCACCCGCCCTCTCAACTACATAGGCAGTCAGACAATGACGTTTTTCGAGCCGGTGGTGAGGACGGTGCTGCGAAATCCGGACAAGTGGGAGCAATTTGCGAGGATTCTGGAGCATCGAGGGTCGATCGAGTACCTTTGCCGGAGAATCGAAGCGCTGGACAAGGAACAAGATTCCCAAGCGAGCACCAAAGACGATGAACGACACTCCGAAGATTAATACCGACGCCATCAACGTGATTCTCGCCACCGACTGTGGATCGACCACCACCAAGGCGATCATGATCGAGAAGGTCGATGGCGTGTATCGCCAGACCTGGCGCGGCGAAGCGCCCACCACCGTGGAGGAGCCCTTCGCCAACGTGACCGTGGGCGTGCTCAACGCACTCACCGAGATCCAGGAGGTCTCCGGTCGTCGCTTGATCGATGATGCGGGCGAGATCATCCGTCCTGCCACCGCGACCGAAGGATGCGACATCTACATCTCGACCAGTTCCGCGGGCGGTGGTCTGCAGATGATGGTCGCCGGGGTGGTTCGCGAGATGACCGCGGCCAGTGCCAAGCGCGCCGCGCTCGGTGCCGGTGCGATCGTGATGGACACCATCGCGGCGAATGATAAACGCAGGCCTCACGAGCAGATACAACGAATTCGAGAGCTTCGCCCCGACATGGTGCTGGTGTCGGGCGGCACCGATGGTGGCGACACCAAGAAGGTCACCGAGATCTCCGAGATGATCGCGCCCGCCAAACCCCGGCCCCGTTTCGGCAAGTCCTATGAACTTCCGATCATCTTCGCCGGCAATGACAAGGCGCGACCGGAGATCGAACGCGTCTTCTCGGATGATGGATTCGATCTGAAGATCACCGACAATCTCCGTCCTTCTCTGGAGCAGGAGAATCTGGGTCCCGCTCGCGACATGATTCATGATGTCTTCCTCGAGCATGTCATGGCGCATGCACCCGGCTACGACACGCTGATGTCGATCACGGACGCTCCGATCATGCCCACGCCCGGTGCGGTCGGCGACATCCTGCAGACGATCGCCAAGGGGCGCGGAATCAATGCGGTGGGCGTGGACATCGGCGGTGCGACCACCGACGTCTTCAGCGTCTTCGACGGAACGTTCAATCGCACGGTCAGTGCGAATCTCGGCATGAGCTATTCGATCTCGAACGTCTGTGCCGAAGCGACGATGCCCACCATCCTGAGATGGGTCCACCTCGACATGGACGAGCACGAGCTTCGCAACCGGGTCAAGAACAAGATGATCCGTCCCACGACCATTCCCCAGACCATGGAAGCGCTGGTGTTCGAGCAGGCGGTCGCGCGGGAGGCGCTTCGTCTCGCCTACATCCAGCACAAGGCGTTCGCCACCACGCTCAAGGGCGTCCAGCAGCAGCGCACGGTCGGCGACACCTTCACTCAGGAGTCCGGCGGCGAGACGATCGTCGACAACATGAAGCTCGATCTCCTCGTCGCTTCCGGAGGCGTGCTGAGTCACGCACCGAGGATGCACCAGACCGCGATGCTTCTGATCGACGCCTTCGAACCTGAAGGCATCACCGAACTCGCCAAGGACTCGATCTTCATGATGCCGCACCTCGGAGTGCTCGCGTCGGTCCATCCGCAGGCCGCGATGGAGGTCTTCGAGCGTGATTGTCTGGTCTACCTGGGAACTTGTGTGGCTGCGAAAGGCACTGGAAAAGAAGGCAAGAACTGCTTCAGCTGGTCGCTTGACGGCGGAGCTCGCGGTTCAGGCGAGATCGCCTTCGGGCAGATCGAGATGATCGAACTCGGTCCCGAAGAGACCGCTGAGATCGAACTCAGGCCCGCACGCGGTTTCGATGTCGGCGCGGGTCCCGGCAAGCCGGTGACGAAGACGATTCGCGGCGGCACCGTCGGGGTCATCCTCGATGGCCGCGGTCGTGCTCTGGCACTTCCGGAGGAACGCGCCGAATGTCGCGCGGCCGTCACTCGAACCATCGAGGCCGTCGGTCTCTACCCCGATCTCGAAGGGAGCGCCGTCTGATGGCGAAGGCATACACACCCGGACTCAAGGTCTCTTCCAGAACGACCCATCTGGCACATCGGATTCTTCCGATCGCCGGTGAAGTGAAGGCTTCACTCGGCGATGTGGTCGATGCCGACACGATCGTCGCCGAGACCTTCATGGACGGCGACATCACGCCACTCAACGTCGCGAACCTCATCGCGGCTCAGCCCGGTGATCTGCCGGAGCTGATGCTGAAGAAGGAAGGCGAGCGCGTCGAAAAGGACGAACCCATCGCGCGCAGCAAGGGCATGTTCGGAATGTTCAAGAGCGAGTGCAAATCGCCCGCGAGCGGCATTCTCGAAGCCATCTCGAAGGCGACCGGCCAGATCATGATCCGCGGGGAATCCATTCCCGTTCAGGTGAAGGCATATCTTCCCGGTCGCGTGGTCGAAGTCCTGCCCGAGGAAGGCGTGGTCATCGAGAACGAAGTCGCGCTCATCCAGGGGATCTTCGGCGTCGGAGGGGAGACCTCCGGACCGTTGGTGATGGGTTGTTCCTCGCACGAGCAAGGTCTCGATGCCGAGGCCATCAATGAGTCGATGGCCGGACAGATCGTGGTCGGCGGGGCCCGCATGACCGCCGCGGCGATTCGCAAGGCTCAGCAGGTCGGGGTGGCTGCGATCGTCTCCGGTGGAATCGATGATTCGGATCTTAAGGCCATACTGGGATACGACTTGGGTGTGGCGATCACCGGATCTGAAAGGATCGGTCTCACCCTGATCGTCACTGAAGGTTTCGGTGAGATCAGCATGGCCCGCCGCACCTTCGACCTTCTTTCCAGTAACGCGGGAAGATCTGCCTCGGTGAATGGTGCCACTCAGATCAGAGCAGGCGTGATGCGACCTGAAATCCTCATCCCTCTTTCCTCAGAGGCCATGGACGCTGATTCGTCACAAAGTTCGACCGATTCAGGTGTTCTCGCCATAGGAACGCCGATTCGGGTCATTCGAGATCCCTACTTCGGTTCGATCGGAACCGTGTCGGCTCTTCCTGAGGCACCGCAGGTGCTTGGTTCGGGATCGAAGTCCAGAGTTCTCGATGTCTCGCTCGAATCCGGTGAGGTCGTTACCGTACCAAGAGCGAATGTCGAGTTGATCGAGGCCTGATCCGGTCTCAGGAGTGCCTTGCATGCGAACGTCTTCGATTCAAACCATCCTGCTCACCACCGCGCTGTGTGCGTTGGCTGGAGGTCAGGTGGTTCTGGGATCATCGAAGGCGAGGGCATCTTTCGCGCCTCCTGCACCACCGACCGATCTCGTCGCCAACGATCTCCCCTGGGATGGCGGTGGAACGGTCCAGATCGACTGGGCGGCTTCCGCGACACCTGCGGATCAACTCAAGGGCTATGAAATTCTCGCTCATGAACTCGAGGTCACACCTCGGGACGCCGCGATCGAAACCGATGAAGCGGCCGATCGTGCCGCGGCGGAGGAGACGCAATCACTTCTCGAAGGTGAAGGCATCGCGCCCGAAGATGCGCGACGTCAGGCGGCGCTTTCGACTCCGGAATTCGTGAGCCCGCCCGAGGATGTCTCCGAATGGAGTTCGCTCGGGATCGTCCCCGCGACCCAGACCGACTATCAGGCGACAGGTCTGAACAAGGCCGGCGTCTATCTCTTCAAGATCCGAGCGATCGGTCTTGAAGGGGACTTCTCGGCTGCGACGGCGTCCTCCGGAGAGATCCGACCGGTCGCCGCCTTTTTCAATGGCCGGAAACTCCCCTTGCTGATCACGCTGATTCTCATCGCGTCAGCGGTCTTCGTCTTCATCGTTCTGGCGCGACGTGGCATGCCGATGCGGATCAGGAAGATCGCCGGACTGGCGGCCGTCGACGAAGCGGTCGGTCGAGCCACTGAAATGGGTCGTTCCATCCTCTACATCAACGGCATTCAGGACATGGATGATCTTCAGACGGTGGCAGGTGTCACCGTGCTGGGTCGTGTCGCGAAGACCGCCGCCGAGTACGACGCCAAGATCGAAGTTCCGACATCCCGTTCACTGGTGATGACAGCGGCTCGCGAAGCCGTGCAGTCCTCATACTTCTCGGCAGGTCGGCCCGACGCCTACAACCCGGATCTCATCTACTACGTCACCGACGAACAGTTCGGTTTCGTGGCCTACATCTCGGGCATGATGACCCGCGAAAAGCCCGCCGCATGTTTCTACATGGGTTCGTTCTTCGCCGAGAGTCTCATCCTCGCCGAGACCGGCAATTCGGTCGGAGCGATTCAGATCGCCGGTACCGCCAATCCAAGTCAGCTGCCGTTCTTCGTGGCGGCCTGCGACTACACCTTGATCGGCGAGGAGTTCTTCGCCGCGAGCGCCTACCTCTCCGGACAGCCGGATCAGCTCGGCAGCCTCAAGGGCCAGGACGTCGGCAAGATCCTCGTCGGCATCGTCATCATCATCGGAGTCACTCTGGCGACGCTTCAGGCGATCACCGGAAGCGACTCGCTCGAAGCCGCGGTCAACTATCTCGTGAACGTCATACTCGGAAGCTGACGGACCTCAACAGTGCAGATTCTCACTCGATCCATCCCGCTCTTCATCACCGCCGTCGCCGGCATCGTGATGATTCTGTCGGCGTTCTTCCCCTACACCAGCGACTGGGGCAAGTTCGCGGGTCAGTTCTTCAACATCCTCGCCGCCTTCGCCTTCGTGCTGGGTGGTGGAAACCTGCTGAAACTGCATCTCAAGAAGATCTCCGATCAACGACCCGGATGGGCCTATTCCGGTGTCGTTCTGGTCTGCTTCATCGTGACACTCTTCGTCGGTCTGCTCAAGATCGGCGCCTATCCCAACCCGACCTATCCCAGCGTTCATTTCGGTGGAGAGACCCAGGGCAGCGGCAGCATGTTCTGGTGGTTCTACGAATACGCCTTCAAGCCTCTTACTTCGACCATGTTCGCCATGCTCGCGTTCTACGTCGCTTCAGCGGCCTTCAGAGCGTTTCGCGCCAAGAACTTCGAAGCGATCCTGCTTCTGGGCACCGCGTTCGTCGTCCTCCTCGGGCGTACCTTCGCAGGCGTGCTCGCGACCGGATGGATTCCACCCGACAGCGCCTTCAGCGGACTTCGTCTTGAAAACCTCAGTGTCTACGTCATGCAGGTCTTCAACACCGCAGGCACCCGGGCGATCATGATCGGAATCGCACTGGGCATCGCCTCGACTTCGATGAAGATCCTTCTCGGCATCGATCGCTCTTTCCTCGGATCGGGGGACTGACCGCATGATCAGGATGCTTGAAAATCTCGACCGTCGTTGGATCTTCCTCGCCATGGCGCTCTGCGTGTCCGTCCCGATTCTGGTCATCGGTCTCACCGGTGTCACCTTCCCCGAAACACCGACTCCTCTGGCTGAGGCCTTCTTCGATGAAGTCGATCGAGCCGGTGAAGCCAACGGTCGACGTGCCAATGTCCTGATCGCTCTCGATTACGACCCCGCGTCGGCCGGCGAGCTCTCGCCGATGTCGCTCTCGCTGGTCAATCAGTGTGCGCAGAAGGGGCACCGGATGTACTTCATCTCGCTCTGGCCGGTGGGCCCGCAGATGATCGAAGAATCGATCGACAAGGTCATCAAGCGGTTCTATCCGGATCTCGTCTACGGTCAGGATTACGTGAACCTCGGGTTCAAGGCCGGCAGTGAACAGGTCATCAAGGTGATGGGAATCGATCTCACCACCGAGTTCCGCACCGACGTCGAAGGCACGATGCTCTCGCAGATTCCGATGATGGAAGGCATCACCTCTCTCGAGGACTTCGATCTCATCGCCGAGATCAGCGCGGGCTATCCGGGTTCGAAGGAATGGGTGCTCTACGCGGCGACGCAGTACGACATCCCGCTCGTCAGCGGGATGACCGGCGTGCAGGCACCGCAGAACTACCCGTACTATCCCACCCAGTTGAAGGGGCTTCTGGGCGCGATCAAGGGTGCCGCCGAATACGAATTCATCGTGAACGACTACGTCCGCGAAGCCCGGGTGCGAAGCATCCTGGCGGCGAACGGAATCGACGAAGAGACCAGTCTGGGTCTCTCGAAGCAACTCGACCAGATCTCCACCTGGACCACCTCCGCGGAAGCCGCCTCGATGAGCCCGGCGGCCAAGGCCGAACTGATCGATGTCGCCACCGGTGCGACACCCGGTGAATTCCTCGAAGGTCAACGACGCATGGGACCTCAGTTGTTCGCACACCTTCTCATGGTGCTGTTGATCATCCTTGGAAACCTGGTCTTCTTCGCACAGAGACGACGGGGAGGTTCGGCATGAGTTCCTCCGCAAGTGAACCGATGACCCCCGCACAGCGCGCCATCTGGGCCATCGTCTGTCTGTCGATCCTCGTGATCGTGGTGGTCCGATCCTTCATCGGTGACGGCATGGGCCGGGTCTATGTCGAACCGAAGCCGATGGACTTCGTGGCTGAAGTCACCACGTCTACCGAAAACGCTTCTGAAAGCACCACCAGCTGGAAGCAGGTTTCCACCGTCGAATTCGATGCGTACGTGTCGGCGAATGGGTACACGAACACCATCAGCTGGACTGAATACGATCAGGTCCCACCGCGTGCCTACTTCGCACAGGAAGCCGCCGGGGGTGGTTCGATCGTTCTGTCCTGGCCGCGGACCATCGGTCTCTGGCTGGCGGCGTTCTTCACCCTTGCGATCTTCTCGTTCCTGTATCGGGACAACCCGTTCTACAAGTTCGCCGAAAGCGTCGTGGTCGGTGTCTCCGCCGGCTACTGGATGGTGGTGGGGTTCTGGGACACGATCGTGCCCAACCTGCTCCAACGTCTCATGCCGGTGTTTTCGAAGGACTATCTGACTCCCGGCATGGAACTGCCTCCGGGTGGATTCGATCCGACGAATCTCGTCTTCCTGATTCCATTGGTTCTCGGGATCATGCTCGTCGGCCGTCTGCTGCCCAAGTGCGGTTGGCTCAGTCTCTGGCCGCTCGCATTCATCGTGGGAACCATGGCGGGCCTGCGCATGGTCGGCTACATCGAGAGCGACATTCTGAGTCAGACCAAGGAGACGGTGATTCCCCTCTACGTCCAGGGCGAGAACACCTCCTCGAACTTCATGATGATCTGGAGCACGATCTGGGCGAGTCTCGCACAGATCCTGCTGGTGATCGGTGTTCTGGCATGCCTCGTCTACTTCTTCTTCTCGGTCGAGCACAAGGGTGCCGTCGGAAAGACGGCGCGAGTGGGCATCTGGTATCTCATGATCACCTTCGGTGCGGCCTTCGGTTTCACCGTCATGGGACGAATCGCCCTTCTTGCGGCCCGAGTCGAATTCCTCTTCGATGACTGGATGTGGTTGATCGACCCCATGCAGCAGCGCGAATTCATATCGGCTTCCGTCGGTCTTCTCTTCTGACCGCGTCGATCCGTCGACGGCATTCATTCTGATCAGAATCGGTTGCGCATCCCTCGATGAAAAGAGGGCTGTTGTGCGTTCTTTTGATCGAGATCCGTGCACGTGCTTACTGTCGCTCTCCTTCGGAAGCACGGTGCTTTCGAATCGCTTCGAACCCTGTCGGGTTCGGTACTCGAAGGAGCATGACATGTGTGTAGAAAAGACACGATCACGTCGCCTGGCGATATTTGCGGGCGCCCTGGTTGGAAGCGTCGCCTCTCTGTCCGGTGCGGACACCGTCTGCGCGTTCAATTTCAATCTCGACATGGAGGGTCAGACCCTCTTCAAGGCCGATCATGGGACAGGCGTCATCGATGCGTCTGCCTCTTCCGAGTGGTTGAGGCCGTATGCCGGAACGGATCTCGGGGCGTATTCCGATGACGAGTCGGGATTGTCCTTCGGTTTCCGGAGTGATGCCGCGAATGGGAGTGGATTCGAACTCTCCTTTTCCGGGCTCGGTGCCCATCTGCTGCAGTTCGCCTACAGATCCTCCGCGACCGGTTTTCATGAGTGCGAGGTCCAACGCCTCACTTCGGATGGTTGGGAGGTCATCGGTGGGTTCGGTGATCGTCAGAACGCCTCGACATGGCGTCTGGTGACCGTACCCCTTGAAGATGTTTCGGGTGAGATGAAACTCCGCCTGGTCCTTGATGGCGCGACATCTTCCGGCAGCACGGCGAGATTCGACAACATGAGGGTGACCTCGATACCCGCTCCGGCGTCGATCGTCGCTCTGAGTGAGCTTGGAATCTGCGGCCTTCGTGGCCGGCGAGGTGCGCAGGCATCGACGCAAGACGGATGAGTTCCAGATCGGGTGGTGGTGTCCTTGGATGGCTCGGTCGCGATCATGTGGCCGAGCCATTCATATCCGGCGGCTCTGGCTGTTCAAAGACTTTGGATCGTTGAGATCTTTCGCTGTGCCATGGTCACCGCGAGTCTGATCGCTTCCACCATCGAGGATGGATCGGCCTCATACTTGGCGGCGATGTCGTATGCCGTTCCATGATCAGGACTGGTCCTGATGATCGGAGTGCCGGTCGTCACGTTGACCGCATCCCGCCAACCGAGAAGTTTCACCGGGATGAGCCCCTGGTCGTGGTACATCGCCACCACCAGATCCCATCTGCCTTCGGCGGCACTGATGAAGATCGTGTCGGCGGGGAAGGGTCCTCTGGCATCGATGCCGGCATTGCGCGCCATCTCGATCGCCGGCTTGATCAGACGCTCGTCTTCGTCGCCAAGAATTCCGTTTTCGCCCGCGTGCGGGTTCAAACCACAGACCGCGATCCTTGGTGATGAGATTCCAAGATCCTTCAGGAAGTGATGTCCGATGTCGATCGGGTCGAAGACCTTCCCGATGGTCAGGAGGTTGCGAAGATCCATCAAGGGGATGTGGGCCGTGGCGAGTGCCACCGTGAGTCGTTTCGAACGGAAGAGCATCGTGTGGCGCTTTGATTTCGTCCGATGCGCGATCACCTCGGTATGTCCGGGGAATCGTGAGCCGCTCATGACCCAGGCCTGTTTGCTGATCGGCGCGGTCACGATGCCATCGAGGCTTCTTGGATCGCCGGGTTCACGCATCGCGTCATCGATCGCATCCTCGACGAGTTTTCTGGACAGGGCACCTCCGGCGGGACTCGGACCGGGGGGACTCGAGCGGATGCTCGGTGCCTGTTCGTAGTCCCGCACCAGCACAGTGTCCTGGATCGGTCGGTCCAGTCTCGGGGAATCATGAGCGATCCGAGACCAGTTGATCTTGAGATTCAGTCGATCCGCGGTGAAGGTCAGTCGTTCGTTCGAACCATAGACCACGAATCTGGCGTCGCCCAGTGTCTCGAGATCCGCAAGTGCACGCACGACGATCTCGGGTCCGATCCCGAGAGGGTCTCCCATCGTGATTCCGATGGTGGGAAGGTTTCGATGATTCTGTTCTCGTACCACGTCTCCATTCTAGTTCGGTCCGCCGAGAAGAAGTGGATTTGTTTGGTCTTCAATGAATGACGTCGGAGACTCCCGAAGACGCGTTGAAAAGACAAGGGCGTCTGCCGAAGCAGACGCCCTTGAGAGGAATCGTGTGAACACCACCCAGTCGGGTGGATTCGAGGACTGATTCAGCAATCGCCCCAGTAGGCGAGGATGATGGCGAGGTCCTGGCCATCAGTGGTGCCATCGCCGGTGATGTCACCGTTGGCAAGTCCCCAGCTTCCGAGCACGCTGGCAAGGTCGGTCCCGTCCACGGTGCCGTCACCATTGGTGTCCGCGACGCAGTCGTCGGCGCAGGTGTCGCTTGCGCAACCGCTGCCCACACCACCGAAGCTTCCGCCTGCGCTGCCACAGATGTCGCTCGTCAGCTGGAAGCAGGATCCACCGATGCAGCATGCTCCGATCGGTTCGGCGCAGGTTTCGGTGTTGCAGGTGACGTCCGCACCTTCCCATGTGCCGCCGGCGGCGAGGCAGGTCGCTTCCGTCGCGGAGCTGCAGGATGTGCCGAGACAGCAGGCACCCTGTGGTTCGGGGTTGCTGGTGAACGAAGTGGTCATGTCGTAGGTGTTCTCCACGCCGCTGTCCATGTACACGCGGGCGAAGATGCGCCGCGAGGAGATCGACAGGTCGTAGTTCGACCAGCTGACGGACTCGTCGTTGGTGTTGGTCGCACCCAGCGAGACGAGATCACCGTTGCAGCTGAGGGCATACAGGGCGATGTCGATGTCACCGTTGGAGTGTGAGAAATCAAGGTCGAACTGGACGGTCTGTCCGCCGGGAACGTTCATGCGGTACCAGTCCTCGTCGGTGGATTTCACGACGAGATCGTTGTAGGTCCCGGCCGAGGTGAAGAAGGTCGCCGTGGAGCATGTGTCGTTGTCGTCGTAGATGTCGTCATCGGGCTGTCCGATGTCGAGGAATTCATCGAATCCGCCCGCGGAGAAGGCGTAGCTGAATCGTCCGTATCCATCGAGGCCGTTCTGGTTCGAGCACGAGCTCGCACCGCAGGTGAGGACACCCATGAGTTTCTGGTCGCTGCTGCGATAGGCGCCCGAGCCGGATGAACCACCTTCGGTCACTCCGTCATTCCATCGAACACCGAACCAACCGTTGCTCGATCCGCAGACCGGGTTCGAGTTGATGTCACCGAAGCTGATCTTCATTCTGTCACCAGCGGGGTGGTGTACACAGGTGATGTCGAGGTTCGTGCTCGCCGTGTTGGTCGTCCATCCGACCCAGAATGCGGTCGAAGGCACCGATCCGTTCAGACGAAGCAGGGTGCTGTCGGAACTGGAGTGCGTGTCGATCAGCGTCGAGCCGAATGCGGACGTTCCGTTGGAGTTCGAACCATTGCAGTTCAGTCGCTCGTATCGGAAGATGAACTGTGCGCTCGCGGCCACGCTGCTCGAGGAGATGCAGTGGTTTGCCGTGATGTAGTAGGCCGTTTCGTCCTGAGCCGAGGTCGCGATGAGCTGGCCCGAGCAGACGTATCCGCCACCGAAGGAGACGAGTGCGGTGGCGTCACCGACATCTTCCCAGTCGCTGTAGCAAGTGGCTTCGTTGTGGCAGCTTCCCGAACCGCCTGCCAGACCGTCTTTCATGATCGGAAGATAACCATGGACGACCTCCGTCAATGCGAACGGAAGATCATCGGTTCGGACCGTTTCGGGCTGGAAGTATTCGACGATGACCGAATCAACCGGTTGAATCAGTGACCAGAGATCACCGTTGTTCGCCGGGCCGTCATCGGTGAAGGGGCCTGCGACCGCTTCCGGAGCACCAGGAGCGTAGGTCCTCAATTCACCACCTTCTGGAAGGTTCATGTTCTCGATGTGGATGTGGAGGTTTTCCGCATCGATCGAGCGGACTTCAACCTGCCAGAGTCGTCCACCCGGGACATTGATCCAGACACCATCTGCTTCATCGATCTGGATCGGTCGCGTGATTCCGTATCTCAGAGGTGCGCCTTCTCGCTGTTCGATCTCTCCAAGGAGAACGAGCTCGGTGTGGTCAAGCGCATGGAGTGAGACCAGCGGTCGAGGGATGAATCCCAGTTCGTGTCTGACCGCGACAGGGATCCTGACGCCGATGGGCTTTGCCGGACGATCCGCGAGAATTGATCGGTGCCCGTCGGCTTCTCGAATTTCATGACTGACGGCAAAGTCTCGCGTCGCATCCACGGGGCCGGGTGCGGCGATGAAGCTGCTTGTCAAAAAAGTGGCCAGAAGTGTCATTGTCATCGTTTGGTCCTCTTGTTTTCAATATGTCTCGCCATCCCTGGAGCACCATCAAAGCGGTCTTCGGATGGGTGGGGGGGGTGTTCGGGCAGGGTCTCTAGTGTTCTCTTCTAAAATTAAACGTGAAAGTGGCCTGGATCAATATAAACGATCGATTATTTATGAAACCGGATCAAAAAGAATCCACCCACTGGGCAGCAGCGGGCTTTCTGGAAAATTCCATCGGGTTCCATGGCCTTTCCCACCTGAGGAGCTCTCAGGGCAGAATCGTGATCACGCTGCCTTGTTCGGTCAAAGCTTCGTAGACCACCTTGACGTCTTCATCTCGCAGTCTGATACAGCCCATCGACAGCATCTCACCGATGGAGTCCGGTTCGATGGTGCCGTGGATACCGTACCCCAGCAATTCCTCGTTCTCCGGGTCGATGCCACGCAAGCCGATCCAGCGCTCCCCGATGGGATTCTGGGGGTCGTCCGCGTAGAAGAATTCACCGGTTCTGGGGTTGGTCCATTGAGGATTCACAAGCCTGGAATTGCTTCGAACGACGAAGCGGCCTGTCGGTGTGCCGTCATAGGCTCCCAAGCCGACTGGATAGCTCGCGATGATGACCTTGCCGGTCTCATTCTCGAGGTACA
>CABYSN010000038.1 GCA_902521645.1 Planctomycetota bacterium | reverse complement strand
AGAACACGAAAGAGACAACCGTGAAATCCGGGGGGAGTGGATCTCACGGCTGCCAGGGGGATCAGAGTCATCGAGGCTTTGATGCCCCGGCTCGACGTGTTGTCAGTCGTCTTCGCCTTCGTTCAATGTACGTTGCCCCGTTGCTCGTCCCCTGCGGGTCAAGAGAGATGAAGAAAATCAGAGACGCAGCACGCTGCGCCTCTTCTGGTACGTCGCGATCTCGCCCTTGTTCGGGATGAAGCTCGGAAATCTCGGATTTTCACGGGGTGTCTGCGGCCCGGATGACTCAACCGGAGCCGGGGATCCCGGAGCCAGGATCCTGATTTCCGTCGTCTGGAAACACGGAACCCTCGAATTCCGGGTCGATCGGTTCTCCAGGAAGCCCTGCGGCCGGAGGTTCGCCATCGAAGGCCGGGGTGGGTGTTCCGCCACAGCCCATCAGGGCCAGCGCGAACAGAAGGGGGGTGATCGTGGTGAATGGCTTGGTCGATGTGTGCATGGAGCTCCTCGTTCGAGCATGATGGCGCCTTCATCGTGAAAACGCCAGCCTCACCGGTCCCATTGGGCGCTATCGTGTCACTATGAACAGCTCATCCCACTCGTCCATCCTGCTCTCCTCGACCATTTTCGGGGCTCTTCTGTCGATCTCTGCGGTTTCCGACTGCCATGCACAGGATGAGAAACCCGAGGCCGCGCCCGAAAGGATCGTCGACAACACGACGGCCATTCCCAGCATCTCCTTTCAACGGGCCTGGCCCGGCGTGAAGACCCGGCGTCCGGTTCAGATCGTGGCCCGTCCCGATCGTGATGACGTGCTGTACATCGTGGAGCAGCTTGGGAGAGTCCGCACAGTCGATGGGAGTGATCTCGCCAGTGCCTCTTCGCAGATGGTTCTGGACATCAGAGACCGGGTGAATGCCCGAAGCAATGAAGAGGGTCTCCTTTCCATGGCGTTTCATCCGGAGTTCGCCGAGAACAACCAGGTCTACTGCTACTACACCGCCGTCAATCCCAGACGTGCCGTTCTTTCGCGTTTCTCGATGGATGAGCAACGAGTGATGATCCTTCCCGAGACCGAGGAAGTCATTCTCGAAGTCCCCGAGCCCTATTGGAACCACAACGGCGGGACCGTCCTCTTCGGACCCGACGGCATGCTCTATCTCTCGATCGGCGATGGCGGAGCGGCGGATGACCCTCATGGTTACGGGCAGGATCTCACGACGCTTCTGGCCAAGGTGATTCGAATCGATGTCAGTGGCTCTGGAAAGATCCCCTACACGATTCCTTCGGACAACCCGTTCGTCGATGATGACTCTGTTCGGCCAGAGATCTGGGCCTACGGTCTTCGGAACATCTGGCGCATGAGTTTCGACCGTGCCAACGGCGACCTCTGGGCTGGTGACGTCGGACAGAACAAGTGGGAGGAGATCGATCTCGTCGTCAAGGGTGGAAACTACGGGTGGAACAAGCGGGAAGGCGCGCACCCGTTCGGTCGACAGAGACGTGGTTCGAGGCCGAAGCAGGTCGTCGATGATTCCATGATCGATCCCGTGGTCGAATACGGACATCGTGAAGGATTGTCAGTCACCGGTGGGAATGTGTACCGCGGCACGGAGTATCCCCAGCTCGAGGGGGTCTATCTCTATGCGGACTACGCATTCGGCACGGTCTGGGGACTCAGGCGTGATGGGGATGACATCATCGGTCCCGTCGTGGTGCTGAAGAAACCGGGATCGTTGATCTCCAGTTTCGGCGAAGCCAATGATGGCACGATCTACGCGGTCACCTTCGAGGAGAGCGAGCGCGGGCCGGGAGCGATCTGGAAGATTGTGGCACGTTGAATCATCTCTGACTCTTCACCGATTTCGTCGGCGTGGTGATGGGTTCCCAGAGTGACTGGGCCACCATGGAACATGCGAACAAGACACTGGATTCCCTTGGAATCTCGAATGAAGCCAGAGTGATTTCAGCACACCGGACCCCTGATCTTCTCGAGGAGTGGGTCGGAGATGCCCGGGAACGAGGCATGAAGGTCATCATCGCGGGAGCAGGCATGGCGGCGCACCTCGCAGGTGTCACCGCGGCGAAGACGGCGCTGCCGGTTCTTGCCGTGCCCCTTGGAGGGGGTGCACTCGACGGACTCGACGCGCTCTACGCCATGGTCCAGATGCCCAAGGGCATTCCGGTCGGTACGCTGGCGATCGGCAAGTCCGGAGCCATCAATGCCGCACTCCTGGCCGCCGCGATACTGGCGCTTTCGGACGAAGACATCGCCCGGGCCTATGACGACTTCCGAAAAAATCAGACCGAAACCGGTGCCGCGAATTCGGTGCCGGCAAGAACCTCATGAGCACAGCAGGAAGAGGATAGAAAAACATGTCCCAGATGACCCCCTCGTATTCCGGCATGATCGCGGATCAGGCCGAGACCGATGAGCGCCTGAGCTTCATTCGAAGGACATACGTCCACCTGTTCGGGTCGATCCTCATCTTCGCACTGATCGAGACCCTGTTGTTCAGTTCGGGTGTCGCAGACAGCCTTGGTCCATCGCTTGTTGGAGGAAACGGGTGGATCATCGTGTTCGTCCTCTTCATCGGGGCAAGCTGGCTTGCAAACAAATGGGCGATGAGCGGCGCAAGTCAGGCATTGCAGTATGCAGGACTGGGTCTTTTCATCATCGCGGAATCGATCATCTTCCTCCCCCTTCTGTACGTGGCGATCCACTACGGCGGCGGCGTGGACACGATCGCGGCCGCGGGTTCGGTGACGGTCCTGCTCTGCAGCTTCACGACCATCTTCGTCCTCATCACCAAGAAGGATTTCTCGTTCATGGGATGGGGCCTGGTCCTGTGTTCGGGTGCGGCATTCGGCGCGATCATTCTGGGAATGATCTTCGGCTGGCAGATGGGCGGATGGTTCAGTGCACTCATGATCGTGCTGGGCCTCGGGTATCTGCTGTACGAGACCTCGAACGTCCTTCATCGGTACCGGACCGACCAGCACGTCGCGGCCAGCCTCGCTCTTTTCGCCTCCGTCATGCTGGTGTTCTTCTACGTCCTGCGAATGTTCCTCGATCGTCGATGAACCGATGCTCACGTCCGAATAACACCCGTACCCAGTCGGATTCGGCCGATTTCAGGGGGATCGTTTCAGGGGCTTGAAGATCCCTTGAACTCGGCGCCTGATTGTTCCGATGTTCGGAACATGTCGATCTTCTGCGACAACGAGTTCGAAAAGAACGAGAAGCGTTTCTACGGAACCGCGATTCGAAGAGGCTACGCCTCGTCATCGATCGTGAAGCTTCTGATCCTGATCAGCATGGTGAGCTATGCCATCTCACTGGCATGCACCGTGGATTCAGGTTTTCAAGGAAGAGCAAGCCTCGCATTCGCCTGCGCGCTTCTGTGGACCGCACTCACCGCCGTCGTCATGGTGGTCGAACGCAGGAAGAGAACGCGAGACATACTCCTCGCACTGGATCGATGTGGGGAGTGCGGACAGAAGCTCACCGGATCGAACAGCTACCAGGGCCGCGGGGTCACCGCGCGTTCATGCGCTGAATGCGGAACCGTATGGACCGATCTGGATCGACAGGCGTCGATCGAATCCGTCTACCGCGCGACATGATCACGATGAAACGGTCACTTCCGACACGCTCTTGACGGGGTGATGGCGATGATGTGCGCATGTCGCGGAGTTCGACTGTCCCGTGGACGGCGATCAGGATCGCGGGGCATCCACCGTCTCGAGCCGTGAACGTGCGAGTGTGACCGCATCCGGACACCGATCGAATCCGAGAAACCTGCGTCTCGTATTTTGCGCGGCGACCAACGTGGTTCCACTGCCGCACATCGGATCAAGCACCAGTCCGTCCTCCGGAGCGCAGGCGCGAACGAGGATCTCCAGCAGAGCGAGCGGCTTCTGGGTCGGCCACCCGTTCCGCTCCTTCGCCATGTTGTTCAAGGCAGGCACATCAAGAACATCGGTGGCCTTCTTCAATCGGCCGCGCATACGGTTCGATGTGGCCGGCACCATGGGTGGTTCGAAATACCAGGCATCCGGACGAGCGCTGTACCAGATGATGTCATCGTGCTTGCGTGCGAATCGCTTGGGACTGGAGCCGCCAAGCCCGTAGCCCCAGACCAGTTGATTCTGAAAGCACTGGGGCCCGAGCAGGTCATCGAGGAGGAAACGGACGTGATGAGACGTCCTCCAGTCACAATGAACCAGAATCGATCCGGTGTTGGTGAGAGACGCCACCACCGCACGTATGCGCGGTGCGATGAACTCCATCCAGGCTTCCATGGTGGGCCAGTGATCATCGAAGGCGAGACCCTCACGACCGATGAGTCGCCGTCCGGTCGCGAAGGGTGGATCCAGATAGGCGAGATCCACCGATCCGGGAGGAAGTCGCTTCAGGAGGTCCAGACAATCACCCTGGTGAATGCCTTCGAGTGGAAATGGAGCTGTCGAAGTCACAATCATGTCATCGGGAAAAGCCGTGACTGCTCGACAGGATTTTCACGTGTTCGAAGTACGGAACTCGAACGAAAACACCCCGGACGCGATGCGTCCGGGGTGTTCCATGTGCCTTTGAGGCCCCGCATCCGATCACAGGATGCTCAGGCTGATTCGGCGCGCGGATGCGCCTTGTCGTAACCATCGCGCATGCGCTGCCGTGACAGGTGCGTGTAGACCTGGGTCGAACTGAGGGACTGATGTCCCAGGAGTTCCTGCACGGAGCGAAGGTCCGCTCCATTGTCCAGCAGGTGGGTCGCGAAACTGTGGCGAATGGTGTGCGGACTGATTTCCGGATCCAGACCGACGGCGCCGAGATATTTGGAGACCTTCCGTCGCACGGAACGACTGCTGAGTCGACCGCCATGCTTGTTCACGAAGAGCGGAGATTCCGCTGATGCGGAAAGGCCCGCTGAGGCCAGCTGCTTTTCAAGCATTCCGACGTAGTGTCCGAGTGACTTGATGGCATGGGCACCGAGGGGAACGATCCGCTCCCTCTTGCCCTTGCCACGAATGACCAGGGCTTCATCCTGCACATTGATGTCGCCACGGTTGATCCCGACGACTTCACTGACCCGGATTCCGGTGGAATAGAGGACCTCGAGAATCGCACGGTCTCTCGCACCCAGCAGTTCGGTGTCATCGGGCGCGGAAAGAAGACGTTCGATCTCATCGACTGTGATCGCCTTGGGAAGACGCTTCGCCTGCTTGGGCGTGCGCACCAGGACCATCGGATTGTTCTTGATCAGACCTTTTCGTTCCATCCACTTGTGGAAGGAACGAAGCGTGGCGATCTTTCGAGCCATGGTCGCAGCCGAATAGTTCTGCTCACCGAGATGGGCGATGAAACCTCGCACGATCTCGAGTTCGGCCGAAAGAATGTGGTCCGTGCAGGTCGGGCCACCATCACTGGAAGCATTGCCTGAAAGACGGCTTTCCAGAGCCGCACTCTCGGCCTGCTCGTCACAGGTGATGTCATAGGACGATCTGAGAAAGTCCGTGTATTGGCGGAGATCCAGCCCGTAACAACGACCGGTATAGGGGCTGAAATGGCGCTCATCATTCAAATAACTGATGAAACGGTCGACGATTGGAAGATGCTCGCTCATTTTTGATCCTCGAGAACTCAGCTCGAATTCAGACTTGCCTCCCCCGACAGATACGCACTGCAGGGGGGAATCGTTCGATAAATATCGCCGTCAACGGTCAGAAGGTCTCCCTGGGCGATCAGAGGGAGGCCTCCCCTCGACTTGCGATGGTGTGCGAAGTCGGAGGGACGTCCGATTCATCGGTGGTTTTTCGGACTTGGTTGAGCGGGTATCGGACGGAATGACAAAAAAGAACGGACCCCCCACTGAGGTGCTCTGAGCGCTGTTTTTAGGACCTTGATTTTTCCTTGGGAATTTACGATCGGCTCGCGAGGAGCGCAGAATCTGCGGATTCCGCGTAGTTCGCCTCTCGAAGCAGGCGCTCAAGCAGCTGATGGAAGACGAATTCCGCGTAATCATCCATGTCCAGGTGGTAGAGACCGAGGTCACCATTCGCCGGATCATGAGTGGAACGACCGGTGGAGTAGGCTTCCATCTTGGTTCGGACATCGAAATTCTCGGTGTCGAAGATGCCGGATGACTGGATCGGTCGGGCCTGGATGGGAGCCTGGATGAGTGCCTGATCGGCTCCCCCGAGGCTCATGCTGAGTGCACGTGGATCGAAACCGGGCGCGGTGGCGCGGGTCTGATTCCGAATCAGCTGCAAGGAGGAACCGAACCTCAGAGGTTGATAGGGGTCATAGGCGATGATGGTTCCAACCAGAATCGCGTCCGCATTGAGAACCTGACACAGCTCCAGATACTCAGACTCGTCTGGAATGCCGTCGAGACCGATGTTCAGTGAAAGCATGGTCTCGAGCGTTCGATTGAGCGGGAGCACATCGACGCCTTGAATCGAAGCGGCCTCCAGAACCAGACCATCGGTGATCGCGAGCCGATCGACGTGACTGACTCCGCTTTCGTTGGCCAGCGGGGCGATGGCCCAGACCTGTTGGCGGGGCATCCAGGGTGACGTCAGAGAGACGGGCTTGGGCTTCGCACAGCCGGAAGCCACCAGAAGCAGGCCGGACCACATCGCCAACCGAGCAACGGTTCTGTTGCGCAGAATCTGCCGAAAAATCGCGTTGAATCGCCCGATATGAAGACTTCGATTGCTCATGAGGGAACACATGCAAGTCCGATTCCAAACGACATGAAAAACCCTCGCAACGGCGAAGCGTTGCGAGGGTGGAATCTCATCATTCGGATTCGATCAGCCGTCGTCGCCAGTGGTCGTGTCGACCGTGGCGAATCGGCTTCCGGGCGCCGCCGGGGTCGATGATGCCGCTGGAATCGCCCAGATGACATCCTGACCGCCGCGATCGGAGACGAAGAAGATCCGACCATCCTTGCTCCAGGTCGGCTGCATGTTTCGATGAACGCCCTGAGTCAGCGGAGCCTGCCCCGAACCGTCGATACCGACCATCCAGACATCTGCCTGAGTGGGCCAGTTGGCGACCGATCCGGGCGTGTTCACGGTGCAGTAACAGATCAATTCACCATTGGGGGACCAGTTGGGATGCATGATCGCGGCATCACTGGCTGAGACGATCTCAGTGGGGTTCGAACACTCACCCTGCTTGAAATCGACCGTCCAGATGCTGAAGAACTGACTGCCGCGCTGACGTGCGCGCTGAAAGAGCAGTGTGGAACGGCTGCCATCGGGACACCACTGCGGGAAGAGACCATCGCAGACGTAGGTTCTGGTTCCCGGTGAATCCAGTCGGTAACTCCAGATCTCCCAGCTTCCGCTTCGACTGTTGCGACGGCAATAGGTGAGCTCGGAACCATCCGGTGAAAAACTGGGATGCAATTCATGGTCGGAGTCGAATGTCATCTGAGTCGCAGGACCGCCGTTGAATGGCATCATCCAGATGTCCCAGTTGCCGGAACGATCGCTGGCGAATGCAATCCACTTGCCGTCGGAACTGATCGCAGGCATGACGTCCTCACCCGGATCGGATGTCAATCGGGTGATGGTCTTTCCGTCGATCTTCTTGCGATAGAGGTCGGGGCTCGTGGCATTCTGGGTCGAGGCATAGACGAGTGACGTTCCGGATGGATCGATTTCAGGATCGAAGTCCGACCCTTCAGTGGCGAAACTCACTTGCGAAAGGCTGTTCTGACTTCCATGAGGTGCGTCGGACCAGAAGTCGTCGCTCATGTCTGAGTGGACGCCTGAGTAGCTCGAGTCGTTGCTGCCATCAGTGGCGGCCTTGGCCGACCAGCTCGTGTTGTATGCGAACTCGCTCGAAGAGACGGAGCCGCCCTCCCATCGAGTGCCGGAACTCTGACAGCCTGCCAGGCCCAGAAGAGTCACCGATGCGACGAGAAGACGAAGACGAAACGTGTTTGAACTGAACATTGAAGCTCCCTGCGAGTGCATGCATTCCATCCTGTGGCCGTGAAGCCAGAGGTGTTCGAACGCACTTTCCCCGGGCGACCGAACGATTTGATTGAGTGTCGAAGTCGACAGTCAGGCACCCGAACCTCAAGTGCCCTCCCTTCAATCGGCCAGGATCCGGATCCAGTCCACACTGATCCGATGAGAAGACCGGAATCCCCCATCATCCGGACGCAGATCCGGCATTTTTCGCCTTTGAATGGAATGTGGAAGGGGTGGGCAGGGGAAATTCATCGAAGATCCGCTAGAATTGGGGATTCAGGATTCCGTAGCTCAGTTGGTAGAGCACGCGACTTTTAATCGCTAGGTCCTGGGTTCGAGCCCCAGCGGAATCATTGTTTCGAATCCAAACCCGACCGGCATGGGGCGGGGAAAATGTCGGGTTCACACTCATGATCAGTTCGACCACGAACGTCATGTGTCCTCGGAGGTTGCGCGAAGCATGTTGGTCTTTCACACCGCCTGGGCACAAGATGGGATCCACGTCTGGGCTGAATCCGCGCCCGATGCGAGACTCGCGCTGAGTGACTTGCTCGGATCGCAGGCTCGAGAGATCTATGCTCGGGAGGATCTCGAGGAGGCTCTCGACCAGATCGAGGAGGACACCCCCGGTGAGGCGGTGGATGCGTCCGCTTCGACGAACGGTGCCACGGCACAGAACGCCAGACATCTGAATTCCATTCCGACCGTGAACCACGCCTATGCCGCGAGCCCGGAGGCCGTGAAGTCGCTGCTGCTCGAGGCAGGCGTCATCACGGAAGAGATGGTCGAAGGGGTCGGCAGCCTGACCTTCCGTCTCCCCCACCGCTTGAAGGATGACGGACTTCTCGTGGAACCCAGTGAAAGACTTGGTTCGGAACTGGGCTGGAGTCTCGACTCCATCGATGGACTCGAGTTGCACGCGGTCACCGTTCCGGTGCTGAAGATCAAGGCAAGTCATGCCGCGGAGTCGCTTCTTCGACTGGAAGAAGGACTGCCGGGAGACCGAGCGACACTCGGACACGACGCACGCTATTGGATCGAAACCGGGCGGCTCATCTTGGACCTGCTCGCGGAACAGCGCTTCATCCCGACGATGATCCAGCAAAGAGACGGCGTGCTTCGAGCGAACTGGCTGCCCTGGCTGAACGACCGCGAGACGAGTGCCCGTGCCGCCCACCTGCTGTCCTCGACTCCAGCCGTCGTGTGCGCGATCGAGGAGAACGGCGACAGTGATGCCTGGAGTCTCATGGAGAACGCCCTGCGAACCATGTGCGACAGCGCGGTTCGAAGGATTCTGATCGCGGATGATTATCCCGACGCCCTCGAGGATCGAGACGTTCTCGGTGATCAACATGCGGGCTGGCTCTCGGGCCTGCTTCATGAGGAGAATGCGATCCCGGTGATTCACGGTGGAGAAGCTCAGATTCTTCGCTCCGCACGGCAGTGGATCTCACATCTCGACGACCGCAGCGCTTCCCGCATGGTGCGTCTCTGCCTGCAATTGTCCGAACCGATGATGGCCGGCGACGACCCTGATGAAATCCCTTCCGGCCCGTGGCGTCTTTCGTTCCATCTGGTGACCACGGACGATCCACCGATCGTGATCGACGCGGAGCAGATCTGGGATCCGGATTCAGTCGGCGACAGGATGCTCTCGCAGATCGGAAACGAGAGTGAAACGGCGGCGGATGTCCTGCTTGCCGAACTCGCACGAGCGGCACGCCTCTATCCGAATCTGGAGTCATCACTGGAGGACGCCTCACCCTGCGGGATCGATCTGCCCCTTGCCAAGGCGTATGAATTCCTTCGAGAGATCAGACCGATTCTGCAGGAAAGCGGCATCGAAGTGCTCGTGCCCTCCTGGTGGGGCCAGGTCCGCAGCCGACTTGCCGCGCACATGGTCGTCGACTCCCAACCGTTGTCCGAACTTGAAAACGGTCAATGGGGCGCGGGCCCCGGACGTGAAGGCGAACTCGGCCTGCACACGCTCATCGACTACTCCTGGCAGATCACCCTCGGTGACAAACCGGTCTCGGTCGAGGAGTTCAGGAAACTCGCGGCTCAGGGCGCACCGCTCGTGCGCATCAACGGCACCTGGGTCGAGATCCGCAAGGAAGACGTCGAGGGCGCGGCGAAGTTCATCGAAGAGCATCCGGGCGGAGAGATGACGGTCCTGGAAGCGATGCGACTGGCCCATGGGGTCGAGAAGGCCGAGATTCCGATTCCGATCCTGGGCATGAAGGCCACCGGCTGGGTCGCTCAGATCTTCGGTGAAATCGATCAGGAGACCGGTGAACGAACGATCGAGAATCTGGAGCAGCCCAGTCAGTTCAAGGGCGAACTCCGTCCTTATCAGCTGTCAGGACTGAGCTGGCTCGCCTTCCTCGATCGATTCGGACTTGGAGCATGCCTCGCCGACGACATGGGTCTGGGCAAGACCATTCAGTTGATCGCACTGCTCCAGCACGAACGTCAGCATGCCGCAGATCCGGCTCACATCGGGCCGACCTTGCTGGTCGTCCCCATGTCGGTGCTCGGAAACTGGAAACGTGAATTCGGACGATTCGCACCTGAACTCAAGGTGCACCTCCAGCACGGCGCGGCTCGTCCGCTGGGGGAGGAATTCATCGAACTCGCCGAGAGGACCGATGTGATCGTGACCACCTACGCACTGGTCACGCGCGATCAGGAGATGCTTCGAAACATCAACTGGTGGCGCGTCACGCTCGATGAAGCGCAGCACATCAAGAACCCTCCGACCAAGCAGACGGCCGCGATCCGATCGTTGAAGACCCACCGCAGAATCGCTCTGACCGGTACCCCGGTGGAGAACAGACTCGCGGAACTGTGGTCGATCATGGAATTCTGCTGTCCGGGCTTCCTGGGGACGAACGGGGATTTCAGGAAACGCTTCGCGGTACCGATCGAGCGGCATCGGGACGAACGTCAGGCACGCAGACTTCGAGAGCTGGTCCAGCCATTCATCCTTCGAAGGCTGAAGACGGATCCCAATGTGATCACCGACCTCCCCCCTCTGGTGCAAAGCAAGCAGACCGTCACCCCTTCCGAGGAGCAGGTCCAGCTCTACGATGCCGTGGTCGAGGAGATGCTTCGGAAGGTCGACAGTGCGGAAGGGATCCGGCGCAGAGGTCTCGTGCTTGCGTCGTTGGTGAAGCTGAAGCAGATCTGCAATCACCCGGCGCACTACCTGGAATCGATCGGCCTGGAAACAGGCGAACTCGATCCGATGCGTTCAGGAAAGTCCACCAGGATGATGGAGATGCTCGAGGAGGTTACCGCCACGGAGGATCGTGCGCTGATCTTCACTCAATACAGAAGAATGGGACATCTTCTGGTTTCGATGATCAGACACGCCTTCGACATCGAGCCGCTGTTCCTGCACGGCGGCACGCCTCAGATGCGACGTGATCAACTGGTGGATCGTTTCCAGTCGAAGGATCCCGCGTGCCCGATCTTCATCCTCAGCCTGAAGGCCGGTGGTGTCGGCTTGAACCTCACCGCGGCGAACCATGTCTTCCACTACGACAGATGGTGGAATCCCGCCGTCGAGAATCAGGCGACCGACCGTGCCTTCCGAATCGGACAGGACAGGACCGTCAACGTGCACAAGATGATCAGTGCCGGGACGCTCGAGGAACGGATCGACCAGATGATCGAACAGAAGACCGAACTGGCGGCACGAATCATCGGAGCCGGAGAATCGTGGCTGACTGAACTCTCGACCGGGCAGCTGAGAGACATCCTCTCGATTCGACATGAAACTCTGGAGGAAAGCTCCCCATGAGCAGCACCACACCACCCGGAGGCATGCCTCGTTCCAAACCAGAAGGCCCCAGACGCGTGCGCAATGGAATCCGACTTCGTCGCAAGGAGGATGCCGGCCCCCGACCCTGGCCGGCCAGTGCATGGGCGGAACGCCTCGGAATCGATGAGGATGAAGCATTGCTCGCGGAAGCGAAGGAACACGGCCGGACCGGTCAGACCGCGAAATTCGAGATCGGGAGTGGATTCGTTGAAGCCGTCATCCAGGGCGTCGAAGCGAAACCACACACCGTTCGAATCGAATTCCCACCGTTGAACGATACCGCCTGGACGAGAGTGCTTCAGAACGCCGCGGAAGGGGCGATCTACGCAGCCAAGCTTCTTGCCGGGGAGTTTCCTGAAATCGTCGCGGAACCCTTCGAATCGGCAGGTCATCCGTTGATCCCGGCTCGCGAAGAGATTCAGATCACATGCACCTACGGTGGGAAGGGACGATGCTGGCATGAAGTCCTTGCCTGTCTCGTTCTACTGGAGCGCCTGGAGGACTATCCTGAGTTCACGCTCGAGATGAGAGGCCGGAATGCCGAGAAATTTCGAAACCACCTGCAGGAAGCACGCATGCTCAGCACGCAGGGCGTCTCCCAGGCACACACCAATCCGGACATCGTCCGACTTGCGAGCCCCGTCGGCTCGATAGAGAGTCGGATAGGGGAATTCTGGCGACCTGGATTCGCGCTGGCGGAAGCACGATCGGCACCATTGCCGGAACATGTGCCTCAAGCACTTCTCA
>CABYSN010000037.1 GCA_902521645.1 Planctomycetota bacterium | reverse complement strand
AGGGCGTTCCGGTCGTCGGCTGGGGCCTCGGCAGTCTGATGATGGGTCCGTACCTGCGAGGGATGCGCACCGCCATGCGGAAACGTCTGTTGCACACCTTCGACGGGCTCATCGCCTACAGCTCGAAGGCCAGGGAGCAGTACATCGAACTCGGTGTCGACCCCGATCGCATTTCGATCGCCTACAACGCGATCGCACCACGACCGGATCATGCTGCTCCCGATCGCCCCCTCGAATTCATCGATGGTGCTCGCCTCCTGTTCGTGGGACGACTCTATCCGGGCAAGCGACTCGATCTTCTCTTCGATGCCGTCGCTGGTCTTTCAGAACGTTTTCAACCCACCATCGAGGTCGTCGGTGACGGACCGGGGCTCGCGGAGACCCGTGCGCTCGCGGAAGAACGTCTTCCCGGCAGAGTCACGTTTCGCGGCGCCTTGTACGGAGAGGCGCTTGATGCCGCCTTTCGTGAAGCGGATCTCTTCATCCTTCCCGGAATGGGGGGGCTTGCGATCCAGGAGGCGATGTCATGGGGACTGCCGATCATCGCCGCGGAGGGTGATGGGACCCAGCACGACCTGGTGCGTGCGGGCAATGGCTGGCTGATGGAGCCCGGCAGTGCCGAGTCGCTCCATGGCATTCTCGAGCAGGCGTTGTCCGACTGCCCCGCGTTGCGTGCGATGGGCATCGAGAGCCATCGAATCGTCCGTGATGAACTCAATCTCGATCGGATGATCGATGCGATGGTGGCCGCGGTGAATGAAGCGGCTCGTCGATTCGGTGCTGCGGGGTCTTGATAACCCCTCTCTCCGGCTTTTCGTCCTTCAGGGATCGAAATGCCGATGATAGGGTGATGAAAGAGGAGATCAGTCTTGGATTTGAACCAGAAGAGAGTCGTCGTCACCGGTGGAGCAGGGTTTCTCGGCCATTTCGTGCTCAAGGCCCTCGAGAAACGAGGCGTCTCCGATGTCTTCGTGCCACGAAGTCGTGACTACGACCTCACCACGGAAGATGGTGCCGCGCGGCTCTACGCCGATGCGCGACCCGACGTCGTCATCCACCTGGCCGCCGAAGTGGGGGGGATCGGTGCGAATCTGGACAATCCCGGCAGGTACTTCTTCGCGAACATGGCGATGTCGCTTCACCTGATCGATCAGGCACGCATCCATCAGATCGGAAAGTTCGTCCAGACCGGAACCATCTGCGCCTACCCATGTCACACTCCGGTTCCCTTTGCCGAGGAGAATCTCTGGGAGGGATATCCGGAACCCACCAACGCTCCGTACGGCATCGCGAAGAAGGCCGCGATGGTGATGCTCGACGGTTACCGTCGTCAATACGATCTGGACAGCGCGTATCTCCTTCCGGTGAATCTGTACGGTCCACGAGACAATTTCGATCTTCATTCCTCGCATGTGATTCCCGCACTCATCAGAAAGTGCATCACGGCGCGGGATTCCGGTGCCGATCACATCGAATGCTGGGGCACCGGTTCCGCCAGTCGCGAGTTCCTCTACGTGGATGATGCCGCCGAGGGCATCATCCGGGCGACCGAGGTGATGGATGACCCCACTCCGATCAACCTTGGCACCTGCAGCGAGATCACGATCAAGGACCTGATCGAATTGATCGCTCGCCTGACTCGTTTCGAGGGGGAGATCCGCTGGGATGCGACCAAGCCCGACGGTCAGCCAAGACGTTGTCTCGACACCAAACGGGCCAAGAGTCTTCTTGATTGGGAAGCACAAGTCGGTTTCGAGGAAGGACTTGGGCATACCATCGAGTGGTATGAGGCCAACAAGGACTCGATTGCGTGAGGGATCGGGCCGATAGCGAGAAGAGGGGACGTGCTTCCCTTGGAAACGAACTGAGAGATTCATGACGGTGAATGGCACATTTGAACGCGTCTGCGTGCTTGGACTCGGCTACATCGGACTCCCGACGTCGGCGGCATTGGCTGCGCGTGGATTCACCATCCACGGCGTGGAAGTCAACCCCGAGGTCGTCGAGACGATCAACGCGGGGCGGACGCACATCGTCGAACCGGAGCTCGATCTTCTGGTCCGTGCGGCCGTTGAATCCGGTCGATTGAGAGCTCATGCCGAACCGGCTCAGGCGGATGTCTTCATGATCTGCGTGCCGACTCCGATCAACGACGACAAGACCGCCAATCTCGACTACGTCTGGTCCGCGACCAGGCAGCTTGCCGGCCATCTGCGCAAGGGCAACCTCGTGCTGCTCGAGTCGACGAGCCCTGCGTGCACCACGGAACGTGTCGCCGAGATCATCAAGGAGGAGACCGGGCTCTCCACCGGTGACGTCTTCGTCGCGCACGCACCGGAACGTGTTCTGCCCGGTCGCATTCTCCGTGAAGTGATCGAGAACGATCGAATCGTGGGTGGCGTGGACGAGGCGAGCACCGAAGCCGCGGCGACCTTCTATGAGAAGTTCGTCTCGGGTCGCATCCTGCGAACGACCGCCCGCACTGCCGAACTGGCGAAGCTCGTCGAGAACAGCTTCCGTGACGTCAACATCGCCTTTGCGAACGAACTTTCGATCGTCTGCGATCAACTCGAGATCGACGTCTGGGAGCTGATCGGTCTCGCCAATCGCCATCCGCGTGTCGACATCCTCACGCCAGGTCCCGGGGTCGGCGGTCACTGTCTCGCGGTGGATCCATGGTTCATCGTCGAACTCGCACCGGAAAAGGCACGGGTCATTCGCACCGCCCGGGAAGTGAACGAAGCCAAGCCGCACTGGGTGGTCGATCGCGTCTTGCGAAAAGCGGAGCGTTTCAAGTCCCCGAGCATCGCCTGCCTCGGTCTGTCCTACAAACCAGATGTCGATGATCTGCGTGAATCACCCGCCCTCGAGATCGCCCGCATGCTCGGCGCCTCGGGAGTCGGCGAGGTCTGGGCGGTCGACCCATTCGTCTCAGAAGCACCCGAAGGCGTCACGCTTCGTTCGCTCGAGGAAGGTGTCGATGCCGCCGACATCGTCCTGCTTCTGGTGGGACACCGAGCCTTTCAGAGAATGCCCAAGCAATGGTTGCGTGAAAAGGTCGTCTTCGACGTCTGCGGACTCTTTCGCAACCACGAAGTCGACTGATCACTTCTGTTTCAGGAACACCACACCATGCCCCGTGTCGCAGTCATCGTCGGAACCCGTCCTGAAGGCATCAAGATGGCTGCCGTCTGTCGAGCTCTGCAGGAAGCTCCGGACATGGATCCGGTGCTGGTGTCGACCGGGCAACATCGCGAGATGCTCTCGCAGGTGCTCGATGTCTTCGATCTGAAGGCGGATGTCGAGCTTGATCTGATGCGTGGCAATCAGTCGCTGGCGGGGTTGACCGCGCGTCTGTTCGAATCCCTCGACGCCATGCTGGAAAAGGTGACACCCGACATGGTTCTCGTGCAGGGTGACACGACTTCGGTGATGTGCGGCGCCATCGCATCCTTCTACAGAAGAACGCCCGTCGGCCACGTCGAGGCCGGTTTGAGAACCGGGGATCTCCAGGCACCCTTTCCAGAGGAAGCCAACAGGGTGCTCGCCAGTCGGGTCACATCCCTGCATTTCGCACCGACGGAGGGGGCACGCGACAATCTTCTTTCAGAGCACGTGCCCGAGGATCGGATCCACGTCACCGGCAACACCGTGATCGACTCCCTGTTTCTGGAGGTCGAGCGACAGAAGAACGACCGTGCTCTCAAGTCGACCATCGAGGCACGACTGGGGGAGATGCTCCCACCCGAGGTGATCGGTGGTGGATCACCCTATGTTCTGATCACGGGCCACCGCCGCGAGAACTTCGGTGACGGATTCGAATCGATCTGCACCGCGCTTCTGAATCTCGCGCGCCGGTTTCCGGATCATCAGTTCATCTATCCCGTGCATCTGAATCCCAACGTCCTGAACATCGTGCACGAACGCCTCTCCGATCAGGCGAACATTCATCTGCTTCCGCCCGTCGATTATCGATTGTTCGTCGCTCTGATGTCCGGTTCGAGGCTGTTGCTCACCGACTCGGGCGGCGTCCAGGAGGAGGCGCCGAGTCTCGGCAAGCCGGTCCTCGTCATGCGGGACACCACCGAGCGTCCCGAAGGCATCGAGGCGGGTACCGTGAAACTGGTGGGTACCGATGCCGATCTGATCGAATGCGAGGTCGCTCGTCTTCTCGAGAACGATTCCGAGTATCAGGCGATGGCTCATCTCGAGAATCCCTATGGAGACGGCAAGGCCGCGAATCGGATCGTCGAAGGGATTCGTGGCTGGTTCCGTTGAGCAGGGGACCAGCCCCATTATCGGACAACCGATCGGTCATGAATCCCGCCTCGGTTGTTCATGTCCGCGCCCTGCAGCGCCGATACCGTTCTTGGAAGTGTTCGTCCCGTCTCCGATGTCTCCGATGCCCCTGTGAGGTCCCCGTTTGATCGATGTCCTGATCATCACCAAGAACGAAGAAGCCAACATCGGCTTCTGCCTGCAGGCGCTCCAGGGTTGGACGAACAAGATCTTCGTCGTGGACAGCGGGTCGACCGATCGAACCAAGGAGATCGCCGAATCCTACGGCGCCGAGGTCATTCATCATGACTGGCCGGGTTTCGCCAAGCAGAAGAACTGGGCTCTGGACACTCTGGAATTCGAATCAGCATGGACGTTGATCGTCGATGCCGACGAGGTCATCACGCCCACCCTGCGCAAGGTGCTCGAGGACATCGCCTGCAAGCCGGTGGACCAGGAGATCAAGACGGGATTCTTCATCAACCGCCTGACTTATTTCCTTGGAAAGCCGATACGTCATTGCGGCTATTTTCCAAACTATCACCTTCGTTTCTTCAAGACCGGGATGGGTCGTTACGAGGAACGCGAAGTGCACGAGCACATCATTCTCGACGGTCT
Source organism: Planctomycetota bacterium (assembly GCA_902521645.1). Classification (GTDB taxonomy): domain Bacteria; phylum Planctomycetota; class Phycisphaerae; order Phycisphaerales; family SM1A02; genus UBA8087. Next base: position 7,705 of record CABYSN010000037.1, on the reverse strand, counting down.
GGTCGGTCGCATCACGACGCCGATGCTCCATGACGATCGCCGGGGTCTCGAACACTACATCGCCAAGCACAACCGTTATTCGACGCTCGAGTCACAGGCTCTCGTGCGAGAGATCAAATCCGACAAGAACGAATCCCAATCCCTCGATCCGGGCGCACGCAGACGTCGATGGGCGAAGCGCACCATTCTTCCTCGCGTGCCCTTCCCCGGATTGATCAGGTTCTTCTACATGTTCATCCTTCGAGGTGGATTCCTGGACGGATGGACCGGGCTCTACTTCTGTCGTTTCATCGCGAGTTACGACGACTTCGTCGCGGTGAAGCTGCGTGCGCTCGTTCGTGGCCAGCGGATCGACCACACCGGGGTGGATGGTCTTTCGGATGTGAAGACCGAAACGACGGCGGCTCCCATTCCGGCTTCCGCGCATGAAAGCGAACCACGTCGCCAGATGCAGCCCGAGGCCAGCCCCTGGACATTTCGCGAGAAGGTCGGGCGTGCGCTCTGGATGCTTGTCGGGCGCACCATCTTTCGAGCCACCTTCCACAACTGGTACGGGATCCGTCGCCAGCTCCTGCGCATGTTCGGAGCGCATATCGGTTCGAACGTCGCGATCCGGCCCACCGTCCACGTGGAAGTCCCGTGGATGATCCACATCGATGACGGTGCCACGATCGGCGACTATGCGATCATCTACAGCCTGGGTCCCATTCGAATCGGCGCCCGTTCGATCATCAGTCAGTACGCGCACCTCTGTGCCGGCACCCATGACTATGCCGATCACACGTTCCGGTTGATTCGTTCTCCGATCACGATCGGCGAAGACGCCTGGATCGGAGCGGATGCCTTCGTCGGGCCGGGGGTGAAGATCGGTGATCTCGCGGTTCTCGGAGCACGTTCGAGCGCCTACAAGAACCTCGAGGGCGGTCGCATTCATGTGGGCAATCCGGCTCGCGATGTCAAGGAGAGGAATCTCAAATGACACGCCCGTCCCTGGATTTTCTCTCCCGCGAACCGGTCCGCCACACGGTATGGAGCAATTTTCTCTCCGGCCTCTGGCGGATCACCAATTCCACGCTTTTCCGGATACCGCTTCCCATCTTCAACTTCGTACGGGTCGGGCTTCTGAGACTTTTCGGTGCCGGTATCGGCAGGGAGGTCTTCATCGAGTCCTCGGTTCGAGTCGATGCACCCTGGAATCTCCAACTGGGTGACGAGGTGAAGATCGAGAAGTGCGTGGTTCTGAATGCGATCGGCGGCCTGTCATTCGGACGAAAATGTCAGATCTCGCCCTACGCGCACTTCTGTTCCGCCAATCATGACTATTCGGAACTCACCATGCGTGTCCTCGCCTGTCCGATCATCATCGGGGACAACTGCTGGATCGCCGTCGACAGCTTCGTGGGTCCGAACACGCGCATCGGTTCAGGATCCCTGCTGGCATCCCGATCCACCGCTTTCGGCGATCTTCCCGGTGATTCCCTGCTCGTCGGCGAGCCCGCGAAACGACTTCGATCGTCCGGCGGACTCTTCGACTCACGCACGTTGGATTCGGTCTCTTGACTCCGTGTGGGTACCATTGGCGATGACGATTTCATTCAGTCCACCAAGGGTGAGGCCATGTCTCTTCGACTCTACAACACACTGACCAAATCCGAGGAACTCTTCACGCCGATCCGTGGCGGGAACGATCCCGTCACGTTCTATACATGCGGACCCACCGTCTACGACTACGCACACATCGGAAACTTCCGTTCCTTTCTCAATGCCGACGTTCTTCGCAGGACGCTCGAGTTGATCGGATATGAAGTCGAACACGTGATGAACATCACCGACGTGGGTCACATGACCGAGGACGATGATGCCGACGGCGGAGGAGAAGACAAGATGGAGCTCGCTTCGAAGCGACTCCTGGAAGACAAGAAGTCCGGAAGGATTCCCGAAGGTTCCGACATCGATCCGAACGATCCGCGTGCCATCGCCGATTACTACGCACAGGCGTTTCTCGATGATGGAACGACCCTCGGACTCCTGGTGGCCGTCGAGGCGGAACGTTTCCCCGAGCGACTTCCGCGTCCGACGGCCTACATCCAGGGCATGATCGAGTTGATCGAGCGACTGATCGCTTCCGATCATGCCTATGTCGCTCCCGACGGGGTCGTGTATTTCGACGTGGCCAGTTTTCCGGATTACGGGGCACTGAGTGGAAACACAGTCGACGGCCTTCGAGCCGGCGAGGGCGGCCGGATCCTCGAATCCGATCAGGCGAACAAGCGTTCGCCCGCGGATTTCATGCTCTGGAAGCCGGATCCGAAACACTTGATGAGATGGGAGAGTCCGTGGGGCGAGGGGTACCCCGGCTGGCATCTCGAATGTTCCGTCATGGCGGAGGAGCTGCTCGGTCGGAACGGCGAGATCGACATTCACTCCGGCGGTGAGGACAACATCTTTCCTCATCATGAATGCGAGATCGCGCAGAGTCGATGTGCGACGGGCTCCTCTTCATTCGCCCGTTACTGGTTCCACACCAGACACCTCGTGGTCGAGGGTGAGAAGATGTCCAAGAGCAAGGGCAACTTCTTCACGGTTCGGGACATTCTCGCGAAGGGCTACACGCCCGGTGCGCTCCGCCTCGAACTGGTTCGCACCCACTATCGTCAGAATGCGAACTTTACCATGCAGGGACTGAAAGATTGCGCCCGCATGGTCGATCGATGGTGCCGGCTGAGGGATCAGCTGGCTTCCGGAGTGGTCTCCGATTCAGGAGGAGCGGCGCCTCTCCAGGCCGCGCTGGTCCGCTTCACCGAGTGCCTGTGCGACGATCTCAACCTCGCTCGTGCGATCGGCGTCCTCAACGAGGCTTCGACCGCCGCCCGCATCACCGATGGGGAAGGGGTCTCCGATCCCGAGCTCGCCGCCTCGGAGCTCGCCGCGCTGATGAAGATGGACCATGTTCTCGGCGTGCTGGAACGCAACGAACAGATCATCTCCGGCGAGGAGGATGATCTCGCCGTCCGTGTCGAGGCCTTGATCAGTGCGCGCGCATCCGCCAAGGCGGAGAAGGATTGGAGCGCTGCGGACGAAATCCGCGATGAACTCGTCGAGCTTGGAATCTCCATCAAGGACGGACCGGACGGAACGACCTGGTCCCGCAGCGTCGAATGAGTGCGGTCTCCGTCATCGGACTGGTGGGCGGCATCGGCTCCGGCAAGAGTTCGGTCGCCGGGATTCTGCGTGAACTTGGATGCGTGATTTCAGACAGCGACGAGGTCGCTCATGAATGCCTTCGTGAGCCTTCGGTGGTGTCCCTGCTCGTGGACCGCTGGGGTGATCGGGTCCTCGCCGTCGATGGCGGCCCGGATCGATCGGTGATCGCTCGAATCGTCTTCGCCGACGAATCCGAACGTGCATGGCTCGAGTCCGTGCTTCATCCGATGATCAATCTGCGTCGGCGGTCGAATCTCGAATCCATCGAGGATGATGCTTCCGGATTCGTCATCGACGCGCCCCTGCTGTTCGAAGCGGGGATCGAGTCCGAGTGCGATGGCATCTTCTTCATCGACACGCCTCTGAATCAACGTTTGGAACGTGTGACGACGTCTCGCGGCTGGTCTGAAGAGGACCTCGCCGCCCGTGAAGCCCGACAGATGTCCTTGGATGAGAAACGTGCTCGTGCGACGGATGTGATTCCAAACGATGGATCGCTGGAAGAGCTGCGAAATCACGTCCTGAAAGCCTTCGAGCGAATACGTCGTCTTCCGCCCGATGCGACTTGACTTTGCACATGCTTGATTGGATGATCCACGTATCGCTCGATGCAGGAACGCTTCCTGCATCGCCATTGATTTCCGTGGCGTGCCGAGCGACCCCCAGTTTTCCAACTTCAATGGGACCGATGATCAGTTATCGCTTTGCGAGGTCCCACGGGTCGGCGTTCTCTTGATTCGTTGTCAACGAGGGCACCCAGACCAATCGGATTCAAAATATGGCTAGCAAGTCTCGTCGACGTGGTCGCAGAAAGAGTGGCTCCAATTCAGGATCTGGCAACAGTGCGGCCACGATCGTGCTCGCACCGGGTTCCGTTCCCACGGACGAGCAGCTCGAAGAGGAGTTGCGCGAGCTTGAGAAGAAGACGCAAGGCAAGTACGAACTCGCCAAGAACGATCTGACTCTTCCGATGCTTCAGAAGATGAAGAGCGACGAGCTCGGAAAGCTCGCCAAGAAGGACAAGATCCCCGACTACCAGACGATGCCCAAGCAGCAGCTCGTCTTCGAGATCCTGAAATCACGTGCCCAGAAGCAGGGGCTCATGATGGCGGAAGGAACCCTCGAGGTCATGCCTGATGGATTCGGCTTCCTGCGCAGTCCGGAATATTCCTACAGCCCCTGTGCCGACGACGTGTACGTCAGTCCCGCTCAGATTCGCCGCTTCGGTCTTCGCAAGGGACACATCGTGAAGGGCATCATCCGGCCCCCGAAGGAAGCCGAGACCTACTTCGCGCTTCTGCGTGTCGAGTCGGTGAACGGCCTGGATCCGAAGAAGGTTCAGGATCTCCCCACCTTCGAGAACCTCACGCCCCTTCACCCCAACCGACGCATCCAGATGGAAATGGCGGGTGAACCTGAGAAGCTCGAGACCAGGATCATCGACATGGTGACACCGATCGGTTTCGGACAGCGTGCCTTGATCGTCGCGCCACCGCGTACCGGCAAGACCGTGATTCTCCAGCAGATCACGCAGGCCATTTCGAAGAACCACCCTGAAGCGCACATCATGGTGCTGCTCGTCGACGAACGGCCCGAGGAAGTCACCGATTTCCGTCGAAACACGGATGACTCCGTGGAAGTCGTCGCCAGTACCTTCGATGAGGAACCGCATCGACACATCCAGGTCGCGGAGATGCTCATCGAGAAGGCGAGGCGGCTCGTCGAGATCGGCGAGGACGTCGTGATTCTTCTCGATTCCATCACCCGTCTTGCTCGCGGCTATCAGGCTGCGATGGGTTCGGGGGGTGCGGTCACGTCCGGAGGCATCAATCCCAAGGCCCTGATTCCTCCCAAGAAGTTCTTCGGTTCAGCAAGGAGCATCGAGGATGGCGGTTCCCTGACGATTCTCGGGACCGCTCTCGTCGACACCAACGCACGAAGCGACGAAGTCATCTTCGAGGAGTTCAAGGGCACCGGCAATGCGGAACTTCATCTCGATCGCAAGCTCGTCGAGAAGCGCGTCTGGCCCGCGATCAACATTCCTGCGAGTGGAACGCGACGTGAAGAGCTCCTTCTCGATCCCAAGGAACATGAACTCATCGTGAGGTTGCGCAAGGTGGTGGCCGACATGAACGTGGTCGAGGCGATGGAGCTTCTCCACAGCAGGCTCTCCAAGACCAAGTCCAATGGCGAGTTCCTCATGACCATGAACATGGGCTGACCGTTCCGGATGGAAACAGGCGTCTACTGGCTTCCAACAGGCGCTTTCCATGTTTTCCGGGCCATTCCACGAAGGTTCCGGGAACCATGGCACCCCTGCGAGCAGTATTCTTCTTATGGGTTCTCCATGTGGTTTCCGACCGATTTCCACGTATCCTTTGTCAGCCGGACACCCAGATCAAGCAAGCATGTCACTGAAGAGGTGAACGATGGTTCAGAGTCACTTGAACGCCCCCGAAGACCGATCCCCGAACACGAAGACGGGGGCTCCCAGACGTCATGGCATGACGGTGGTTGAAATCGTCGCCGTGGTGGGGATCATCATCCTGTTGATGGGAATCCTTCTTCCCGCTCTCGGCATTGCCAGCGGCAACGCCAAATGGGCGAAATCCCAGAGCAACATGCGACAGATCTTCCAGTTGATGCAGGAGTACACCACCGACAATCGTGAGATCATCTGTCCGGCCGCGTTTGACTATCGTGACAGTGGGTATGCCGGAAAAGTGCGTTCTTCACAGCCCGCAGGCGCGGTTCCACCCCTGGGGACTGAACTCGGTCAGCGCATGAACTACGGGACCTGGACCGACATTCTCTGGACCTATGGTGATTTTTCGGTGCCAAAGCTCGGCGGGGCGTCTGATGATTCCGGACCAGCCTGGAACTACAGATACGACTCTCCAGATCGTCCGTACTACGAGACGAACGAAAGTTACGACTCGGTCTTTCGAGCCGCGCTCAAGCCGACCACCACGCCCGGTGGCGACGAAGCCACGCCCTTCGGGACTGGTGCACGGCGGTCCGAAGTGGCACACAACGGCTACTTCGCAGCCAATCTGCTCTTCGATGCGCGTACCGATCCGAATGAGAACCTCTACGGTGATTGGCGCAACAATTCCGAAGTGAAGCGACCCTCGAACACCGTCTATCTGGTCGATTCCACCCACGGTGAGACCATTGAACCCACGGCCTTGGGGTTCGGAAGCCCTGATGATCCGGATCCCGGGATGCAATTGGAAGGCCAGGTCGATTTCCGATATCCAGGGCAGACCACTCTGATGCTGTATCTCGATGGTCATGTCGGAACAGAGGGTCGTTGGGAGCAATTTTCAGACCTGCGAGAGATTCGTAACATTCTTGTCGACTCACTTCGCTGAGCACCTCGGCGGTCGCCTGGTGCGGCCAAGGTCCATTAAAATCAGGCTTCAACCGATATGACGTCCTATTTTGGGCTTCGACGACGGTCTCATCCAAATCGATGACCAGAGACGGTCACTGCGTGATTGGGTGACCGGCCTGAAAAACCCCCTTTCAGGGCGCTCAGGGGGGTGGCCGTCGGTCGGGGAATGATCCTTCGGGCTTGCGCCACGTGAGGAAACCAGTACCATTCGCAGTCCGCCTCCTTGAGGCGGTTTTTAGTAGGGCCCTCCCCCGAGAGAAGCCTGCTTCGCCACCGTAGCTCAGTGGTAGAGCACACCCTTGGTAAGGGTGAGGTCACGGGTTCAAATCCCGTCGGTGGCTTTCATCGGACCTTTCGTAATGGGTCCTGCCCCGACGATTGAGTACCAAGGTGGTACTCGATCATTCAAGAGAGACCGCTCGCATTCGCGTGGGGTCATCGAAAGCATCTGTTGGAGAGATTCAGGCGATGGCCAAGGAAACATTCAATCGTACAAAGCCCCACGTGAACGTCGGAACCATCGGTCACGTCGACCACGGCAAGACAACTCTCACTGCGGCTCTCACCACCGTTCAGGCAGCGAAGGGTCTCGCAAACCCCATCGCATACGACGACGTTGCAAAGGCCTCGGAATCGGAAGGTCGTCGCGATGCGACGAAGATCCTCACGATCTCCACCAGCCACGTCGAGTACGAGTCAGCGACTCGTCACTATGCGCACGTCGACTGCCCCGGTCACGCCGACTACGTGAAGAACATGATCACCGGTGCGGCACAGATGGATGGCGCCATCCTCGTGTGCTCCGCATCCGACGGTCCCATGCCCCAGACTCGTGAGCACATCCTGCTCGCCCGTCAGGTCGGCGTGCCCAAGATCGTCGTCTTCCTCAACAAGTGCGACCTTGTCGATGACGAAGAGCTCCTCGAGCTCGTCGAAATGGAAGTTCGCGAACTTCTCGACAAGTACGACTTCCCCGGTGACGACACCCCCGTCATCCGCGGTGCGGCGTACCCCGCTCTTGAGAACCCCACCGATGAAGGCAAGACCGCCTGCATCCAGGAACTCATGGACGCTCTGGACACCTACATCCCCGAGCCCGAGCGC
>CABYSN010000036.1 GCA_902521645.1 Planctomycetota bacterium | reverse complement strand
GGTCGTCAGACTCAACTCGCAGGCGGCGTCACCCGAACCGAACACGGTCGGCCCGGCATCGGAGGTGAGGTAGGAACCACCCCCGCCCCACGGACCTGCGATCGCGGCCTCGGCGGGGGTGTCACCATCACCGGCCTCGAGCAATTTCACTCGAAGTGCGAGCGGATCACCTTCCGCGGGACGCCAGAGGTCCTCCTCGAGGGGAAGCGGAATTCGATGGGTGGTGTCAGCCGTGCCGAGTGTCAGCACCGGACCGGGATGCACGACAAGAGGATCCAATTGCTTGAGCACGATCCCCCCGCCGGAAAGCGTCATGCCGGCGATCATCGCCGCCCAGGCGGCGCCGGTCGTGCCGTGCTTCCAGTAGAGCCCCCCGATGATCGCGCTTCCGGCACCGCCCACGAAGACCGCACCGGTCAGTGCGAGGAACATCGCGATGTATTGATTCGGCTCGTAGAGCATGCTGAAGATGAACGCGAAGACGGCGACCCCGAAGATCGAGGCCTTCAACAGCAGCAGATGCGCTCGCTGGGAGATCGGTTTCTTTCTGAAGGGAAGAACCACGTCCTGGATGAAGATCGAACCCCAGGAGTGAAGATAGGTGTCGTTGGTGGAGATGAAGGCGCCAAGCAGCGCCGCGGCGAAAAGACCGAGAAGTCCCTGCGGCAGAAGCAACGCGGTGGCGACCGGCGTGCGTACCTCCGAGGCGAGCGCGTCGGTCGCCTGCACCGATGTGACGGCGATCACCTGTTCGGCCTGAGCGGCATAGGCGGGATCGGTCATCACGACACGGATCGCGATTGGAAGCACGAGTGTGATCAGCATCAGGACTCGAAAGCGCCAGCCGTTGAGGATGTTCGCCATCTTGGCTTCATGAGCGTTCAGGGCTGCGGCGCGATATCCACTGTCCCCCTGCCAGCCGAGCATGCCGTAGAAGAGCACGATCACGCTGATCACCCAGTACCAGATGTTGAAGTTCTCCTCGCGACCGAGGTCCATCGGATCGACCAGGGACTTTCCGGGAGGTGCCGCGAGCAGGGTCTCGGAGAACGTGCTCCAGGGAATCAGCCAAAGGAGATAGGCGATGACCGCCAGAAACACGATGTTGGCGAAGGACCCCTGCAGGAAATCGGTGACGATGACCGCCACCTGTCCTCCGGCGAAGACGAAGAAGAGCGCCATCCCGAGCATGCACGCCATGAACAGCGGAAAGACATCGATGGACATCCCCGCGATCACGATCTCGGAAGGAAGCCCGAGGAGTGCGATGAAGAAGCGCGCCGCGACCGCGGGAAAGATCCCGTAGTTGATGATCCCCGAGACGAACGCGACGAGACCCGCGAACACGCGGAAGTTCCGGCTGTAGCGCATCTCGAAGAACTGCGCGAGCGTCATCGCACGGGTCTGGCGATAGCGATAGATCACCCACCCGGAGAGCGCGATGATGATCATCGCGGGGCCTTCCATCAATCCCCACCAGATCGAGGTGTAGGCGACGTCGTAGTTCTGCTGCCAGTACCAGACCAGGGAGATCACCCCGAGCTGCGCCATGCCGAAGGCGACCGCGATGAGATATCGTCCTGCACAACGATTCGCGGCAAGGAATCCGGAAACACTCGAGGCATGACGACGCGTCCGCTGAACTGCGAAAAGCAGCGCCAGGAGAAAGCCAGTCAGGATTACCCAGTCGAGCAACGACATCGTCATGCCACCAGTCTAATGGGTTTCGTCCGGATAACTCCCACGCGATGTTTGCCCTCGAATGTTCTGGTGATATTCTCGTATGAAGAAGTACGTCGATCGCTCGACACAGGAAAGCGAAGCATGACCCGGACCAGCCTCACACATCGAATCTGCGCGCTCCTCATCGCATGTTGGATTCCCTTCTGCTGCTGCACGCTCAAGGCAGCGGTGGTGATGGCCAACGGGCCGACCGCTGACGGCTTCCAGGTGATCAGCTGCTGCAGCGGCAAGGCCGCATGTCCGGAGACCTCGGGAGAGGACGGTGCGCCCGCGGAGGAGGAACCCTGCGCCGGCTGCTGCCTCAAGATCTCTCCAGACGCGCCGAGCACTCCTGACTTCCAGATCGATGAGATCGGACGGAAACGTCCCTCCATCGACTCGATCCAATCCCCCTGGCTGCGCCATGACGAAGACCGCCTTGCGTGCCAGTTGAGGATCCCCCCCGATCCGCCGCCTTCGGATCTGGTGACGCTGCACTGCCAGCTTCTGGTCTGAAACCCATCGATTGAACGCACCACCACGGCAACGACGGACGTCGCCGTGGACTGTCTCATCGATGACTTCGGATCAAGGAACACACATGTCACTCATCAGGACTGCCACCGGGCATGTCACATCAGGATGCGCATTGCTCGCCACCATCGTGTCGGCGGGATGCCTCAGTGCGAATCCCCTGCCCGACCGGATGCGCACCGCCCAGCTGACCGAAGGACGTCTCGGAAGCGACCTTCGGCTTGAAGACGCCTGGACGGAGGGCTATGAAACGCCAAGCGAGGCGTGGGATGGCATCGCGCCGCTCGGCATCGAGACCGCCATCACGGTGACGCTTCAGAATGACCCGGACCTCAGACTGGAACTGGCGAGAGTGGCAGAGGCGCGTGCGGATCTCGCACAGTCCTCGCTGCCCCCCAATCCGGTGGTCGGCTTCGGCATCGGTGCCGCGATCGATGGCGGCGGTGGTTCACCGGCGATGATCGAAGTGATGCAGCAGCTCACCTGGCTGTGGACGATGAGCGATCGAATCGATCTCCAGGATGAACGACTGAGCTCGACCATACTCTCGGCCGCGAGACGCACGGTCGATCGTGCCACGGAGGTTCGCACCGCGTTCGCTCGCGCACTTGCAGCACGCGACCTCATCGAGATCGAGACCGCCTACATCGGCACGACCTCGGGGACCTTCGATCTCGTCAGCGCCCTCGCGGGCGTGGGTGAGGTTCCTCCGGTCGAGGTCGACCGCGCCCTGATCGATCATCGCAGCGCGGAAGCCGATCGAACCAATGCGACAAGAGAACTTCGAAACAGGAAACTCGAACTGCTTCGGCTGATGGGATGGCCGGATCGAAGCACGGAATGGACGCTTCGAGGAACACTGGCAGGATCCCAGCGGGTGACCGTCCCCGATGAAGACGAGGCCGTGCAGCGCGCTCTCACGGTACGCCTCGACATCGCGGCCAGCCGGAGAGACATCGATGCCGCGGAAGCCGAGGCCCGACTCGCGGGGTTGAGCCGGATACCGGAGGTGGGTGCGGGATTCGGATGGAAGCGATATCTCTCTGACAGACAGATCCTGCGGCCGGGCATGACGATCTCGATTCCGGTGCTGGACGACGGGTACGCACGTGTGGCCAAGGCGGCAGCGCGACTGGAAGCGGCGCATCTCGCTCTGGCCATCATCGAGGAAGACGTCGTCGAGGAAGTCCGACTCAACCTGAACCGATGGATTCAGGCGCGAGAGCAGGTCGAGGCGTACGACGAAGGACTCGTCGAGGCGGCACGAACGGTGGTCCGTCGATCGGAACGCGCTTTCAAGGCCGGCTCGGTGAACGCGACCGAACTTCTGTTGACGCAACGACGACTGATCACGCTCGAAAGGCAACTGCTCATGGAGCAGCTGACCACGGACCTGGCATGGATCAAACTGGAGAACGCCGTTGGCGGCTCCTTCGAACTTCCCCTGGAGGCACCTGTGGTGCAGGTGGAGAGAAACCGATGACGAAGAGACCCTCACTCACCGAAATGGCTTCTGAAGACGCTCGGAACGTGCCACGTCCACCGCGCAGATGGTTCACCCGTCTGGCACTGCCGATCGCGATCACGCTCACCGCGGCACTGGTCCTGATCACCACCGGATGGAATGTCATCGTTCCAGCCCGTGACGTCAGGGTCATCTCGACCGCGGTCCGACCCGTGGAGGCAGTCGTTCAGAATCGAGAGATGCCGACCTCGGCCATTCAGGCACCGGGATGGGTCGAACCCGATCCGTTCGCGACGTATGTCGCCGCGCTCGAGGAAGGGATCATGAAGGAACTGCTCGCACTCGAAGGCGATCACATCATGAAGGGCCAGGTCATCGCAAGAATGGTGGACGATGAAGCGAGGATCGCGGTGTCCCAGGCTCGAGCCGAACTGATCCTCGCTCGATCCGCGTTCAAAGCCGACAAGGCGGCGGAAGTCGCGGCCAGAACGGAGCTCGAGGAACTGGTGGAATCGACCAGACGAGTCGCCCTGGCCAGGGCACAGCATCAGCGAACGATCGCGCAACTCCAGGAGTACGTTTCACTGATTCGCGCTTCGGAAGCCGCCAGAGACCAGCTGCTGGATGAGATCAATCGCAAGGAATCACTCATCGAGGAGGGCGCGGTCGCCGAAGCGCTGGTCGTGCGACTGAAGCTGAAAGCCACCGCCGCCCAGGCCGAACTCGACGGACTCCACGACCAGAAGATGGCGAAGAGCGCCGAACTCGATGCGGCCGAAGCCGAACTCGACGCCTCGCTGCGAAGCAGTGAACTGCTGATCCACGAGACGCTGGAAGCTGAAAGCGCGGCGGCCAATCTCGAACGAAGCAAGGGCGCGGTCGCACTCGCGGAAGCCAGACTCGAGCGAGCGGAACTCGCACTCGCGCGCTGCGAGGTGGTCTCACCGGTCGATGGCATCGTGATCGAGCGACTCACTTCCCCGGGCTCGACGATCAACTTCGCAAACGGCGTGCACGGAGCCCATGTCCTGCACGTGTACGATCCCGAGAAACTGCAGGTTCGAGCGGACATCCCGCTCTCGGATGCGTCACGTGTGGGTGTCGGTCAACTGGCGGAGATCGTGGTGGACCTGCTGCCTGACCAGGTGTTCCAAGGCGAGATCACGAGGTTTCTGCACAAGGCCGACATCCAGAAGAACACGGTCGAAGCCAAGATCAGGATCATCGACCCCTCCCCTCTCCTGAAACCGGAGATGCTGGCGCGGGTTCGGATCATGCCCGGACGCACGTCCACGATGGGAATGGAGATGACCTCGACCGTGCAACGTGTGTTCGTTCCGAAATCCGCCATCGTCGACTTCGAAGGTGCGCCGGGCCTGTGGACGGTCGAGGAGATCGAAGGAGGAAGAGGGCGGGCCGCGCTCCAGCCGATCGTGCTGGGCGAAGGACGCAATGGAGATTGGCTGGAAGTCCTCACGGGCATCCTGCCCGGCGCGAAAGTGATCCTGGACGGCGAAGGCCTGACTCCAGGCAGCTCGGTGCGGATCAATGAAGGAGATGCCTGAATGTCACTGATCGAATGCAGAAAACTCAGTCGAATCTACAACCGTGGTGCCGAGGAGATCAGACCGCTCGATCAACTTGATCTGCGGATCGATGCCGGTGGCTTCGTGGCGCTGATGGGTCCCTCAGGATCTGGAAAGACCACCCTGCTCAATCTCCTCGCGGGGATCGATCGGCCGACATCCGGAGAACTCGAGATCGGCGGACTTTCACTCGGTGATCTCTCGAGAAAGGAACTCGCCGACTGGCGGTCGGAGCAGGTCGGATACGTGTTCCAGCTCTACAACCTGGTCCCGGTGCTGACCGCGTATGAAAACGTCGAGCTCCCGCTTCTCCTGCATCCCATCTCCTCCGGCGAGAGACATCGACGGGTCTCGGCCGCACTCGATGTGGTGGGAATCGCGGATCGACATTCCCACTATCCACGACAGCTTTCCGGCGGGCAGGAACAACGAGTGGCGATCGCACGAGCGATCGTCACCGAACCGACGCTTCTTCTCGCGGACGAACCGACGGGCGACCTGGATCGGGAATCGGCCACCGCGGTCATGGAACTCCTTTCGAGACTGAACAAGGAACAGGGACGGACGGTCGTCATGGTCACCCACGACGCGAAGACCGCGCAATACGCGGACGTGCTGCTTCATCTCGAAAAGGGTCGACTCATCGAACAAGAGGAGATGGCCTCATGAAAAGAATCATCAGAACACTCCCCTTCGTGATCAAGCAGATCATCCGCAGTCCGATTCGAACGACCCTGACCCTGGGTGGCATCGCGATCGCGATGTTCCTCTTCAGCTTCGTGGAATCGATGCGTGACGGCGTGACGGCCGCGACGACCGCGACGGCGGAGGACGCCACGCTGGTGGTCTACCGTGAGAACCGCTACTGCCCGTTCACCAGCAATCTGCCGGAATTCTATTCCAAGAAGATCGAACGGATCGAAGGGGTCGCCAACGTCGTGCCCGTCCAGATCATGGTGAACAACTGCCGGGCATCGCTCGATGTCGTCACCTATCGCGGCATCCCCGAAGGAGATCTGGAGAAGGTGCTCGAACCGGGATGGAGGATAGAGGACGGAGACAGTGCGAGCTGGATGCGACGTGGTGATGCCGCGATCGTGGGCGAAGCGCTCGCCGCTCGACGCGGACTCTCGGTCGGGGACAGTTTCACCGCGGCGGGAATCACCGTCTTCGTCTCCGGAATCCTCGAGTCGGAAGCACCGCAGGACCGCAACGTCGCCTACGTCCGACTTCCGTTTCTCCAGGAGAGCATGAAACGTGGAGGAACGGGAAGCACCGTGACTCAGTTCAGCGTCAGAGTGAATGATCCCACCACGCTCGACGTGGTCGCGAACGCGATCGATGAGACCTTCGAACACGACGAATTTCCGACGTCCACTCGATCCGAAAAGGCTTTCGTCGGCCAGGCCGCCAAGGACATCATCGAACTGGTCGGCTTCGCCTCCTGGCTCGGATGGGGCGCGCTCTTCACCGTGTTCGCTCTGGTGGCGAACGCCATCATCATCGCGATGCGTGATCGCATTCGCGATCATGCCGTGCTGCAGACACTTGGGTTCACCGGCAGCCTGATCGGCGCGATGGTCATCATCGAGGGCGCGCTTCTGGGTCTCGCCGGCGGTGCGATCGGCGTCTTCGCGGCGTGGCTGGTGACCAGGATCGGTCGATACAGCATGACGATGGAGGGCCTGAACGTGGAGATCTCCTCGGATCCGTTCATTCTGGTGATCGGGATCACGGTCGCACTGGCCCTCGGCGTGCTCGCAGGCATCGTTCCCGCATGGCGGGTCTCACGTCTCGAAATCTCGCAATGTTTCAGGGCGGTGTGAACATGAGACTTCTTCCCCTCAGCTATGCCACCAGAAATCTGGGACGCACCCCCTCACGAATGGTCCTCACCATCGGAGGCAGCATGCTGGTCGTGCTGCTGGTGCTGGCTGCCGGAGGTTTCGTGACCGGCATGCGCAAGGCGCTCGTCGCCAGCGGAAACGAGAACAACACCATCCTGCTCGGCGTCGGCTCGGAGGAAAGTCTCGAGCGAAGTGAGATCTCGATGCAGGCCGCCGGGATACTCGCGGCGAGTCTCGATGGCATCCTCAACCGGGCCGGCGTCGAAGGCATCTCACCGGAGATCCATCTTGCCATGCCGGTCTCGCTCGACGAGAGCACCGACGCTCTGGGCGAAGGCGAGCTGATGCTGGTGCGCGGCATCACCCACAACGCCTGGATCGTGCATGACGAAGCGACACTGCTGACCGGTCGTGTCGGAGAAGCCGGCCGTGACGAGGCGGTGCTGGGAAAACTCGCCGCACGTTCTCTGGGGTTCGAACCAGCCGAGAACGCCATCGATCGTTCGATCTGGATCGATGGCCGGGAGATCAGGGTCGTCGGGATCCTCACCGCCGACAGCGGCGTGATCGAAGGTGAGATCTGGTATCCGCTGACCGACCTGCAGGTTCTCTCGCAACGAGACGCGGTCTCATGCGTGATCGTGACCAGAGACGGCGCGACACCGCCGCAGATCGCCGCATTCGCCAGCCGGAGACTCGATCTCGAACTGGCCGCGATCGAAGAGGTCGACTATTTCGCATCGCTCTCCGCCTTCTACGCACCCATCAGAACCATGGTGCTGCTCACCGCACTTCTGGTCGGCATCGGTGCGATCATCGGAGGGCTCAATTCGAACTACGCCACCTTCGTGAGTCGCATTCGTGAGATGGGGACGCTGCAGACCCTCGGGTACAGCCGGTTCGCCATCACCATCAGTCTGCTCCAGGAATCGATACTCGCCAGTGCGGTCGGCGCGTTGCTCGCATGCTTCATAGCGATCTTCATTCTCGACGGAACCGCGATCCGATTCTCGATGGGCGTCTTCGGACTGCACATCGACACCGGAGTGCTCGCAGGAGGGCTGCTTGCCGGATTCCTCCTTGGAATCGCAGGCGCCCTGCTTCCCGCCTGGCGCTGCCTGACACGACCGATCCCGGAAGCCCTCAAAACCACGATCTGAACTCGACGAATTCTCCTACCATGAACCACACGTCATACAAGGAAAACGACCATGACCATCCATAGATCAGGCACCATAATCTCACTCGTGCTCTTCGCGCTCGCACTCATGATCACGGCGGGATGCGGCGAAGGCGGAGCAGGCAAGACGCCTGAAGTCGCCGAGACCGAACAAGTGATTCCAGCCGACGTGTTCCTGATGGAACGACCAGCGACCCTGGACATGCTCACGGAAGTGAAACGCGATGCCGCGGTCGGCCAGAAGGTCGTCTTCGAAGCCCGAGTCGGTGGCCGTGCGGATCCGTTCATCGACGGCATGGCGATCTTCGTCGCCGCCGATCCTCGACTGGTCTCATGCGACCAGCGTCCGGGTGACTACTGCTCGGTGCCTCAGGACTACTGCTGCGAGAACAAGGAGAAACTCAAGGCAGGTACGGCAACGATCCAGATGGTCGACAGCCAAGGCGTGCCCTATCCCGTCCGCGCGGAATACCAGGGTGGCATCACCTCACTGAAAACCGTGGTGATCGAAGGCACCGTCTCCGAAAAAGGCGAGGAAGGCCTCTTCGTCGTCGACGCGACCAGAATCTGGGTCGGCTCGATCCCAGCCGCACCGCCCACTGAAGAAGAGCTCGCCAGGCGGCACAACGCACACGATCACGATCACGATCACGATCACGATCATGACCATGACCATGACCATGACCACGACCACGACCATGACCATGACCATGACCATGACCACGACCATGATCACGACCATGATCACGACCATGATCACGACCATGATCACGATTGACCATGACTGACCAAGCATTCGTTCTGGGCATCGATGTCGGCACCTCCGCGATCAAGGTGCTTGCTGTCGACCCCGATGGCACGATCCTCGCGACCGCCAGCGAGCCCCACCCGGTGCAGTCACCACGAACCGGTTGGTCGGAACAGGAACCGGATCAGTGGTATGACGCGACGGTCGAAGGAATCAGACGACTTCTCAAGGAGAGCGGGCTCGACCCTTCGAAGGTCCGGGCCCTTGGATTCGCAGGACAGATGCACGGCCTGGTGACCCTTGATGAGAACATGGCTTCGATCCGCCCGGCGATCCTCTGGAACGATCAACGATCGGCGTCGATCTGCCTCGAAGAGACCGAACGACTCGGTCTCGATGTTCTTCTGAAGAACACGGGCAATCGGATGTTGCCGGGATTCACCGCACCGAAACTGCTCTGGATGCGAAAACACGAACCCGAAGCCTACGCTCGAATCGCCCACGTGCTGCTGCCGAAGGATCACCTGCGATTTCGAATGGGCTCGGCGCTTGCGACGGACATGTCCGATGCCTCGGGAACCTCGGTCTTCGACTGCGGCGCACGCGCATGGTCGCAGACGATGCTCGAATCACTGGACCTGCCCGCCGAATGGTGGCCGGAAGCTTTCGAGAGCACGGAGGTGGTCGACCATCTGAACGCCGCGACCGCTGAAGCGACCGGCCTGCCTGAAGGCATTCCGCTGATCGCAGGTGCCGGTGATCAGGCCGCCAGTGCGGTGGGCACCGGTGCGGTGGAGGAAGGCATGGTCTCGACCACCATCGGAACCTCCGGTGTGGTCTTCGCCGCGACCGACACCTGGCGGCATCCACCGGATGGATCGTTGCACGCCTTCTGCCACGCCGTTCCAGGGACATGGCACCTGATGGGCGTCATGTTGAATGCCGCGGCATGCTTCGAATGGTTCTGCCGGGAATTGATGCCGGACATCATGAGCGAGGCGGAATCAGCACACGAAGACCCCTATGAACGAATCGCAGGAGAAGCCGAGTCGGTGACTCCCGGCGCGGAGGGTCTCTTCTTTCTTCCTTATCTCACCGGTGAACGGACCCCCCACGTCGACCCCCATGCACGCGGTGGATTCATCGGCCTTTCACCGCAACACGGCAGACCCCACCTTGCCCGAGCGGTCCTTGAAGGTGCGACCTACGGCTTGATGGATTGTCTGGAACTCGTGCGCAGGACGGGTGTCGATCCTCGTTCGATCAGACTCTCAGGCGGGGGTGCCGGAGGTCGACTCTGGCGGAGGCTCTGCACGGACATCTTCGACCTTCCCACCATCACCACCACCACCACCGAAGGCACGGGCTATGGTGCCGCTCTGCTCGCCGGCGTCGGCTGCGGATTCTGGGGATCGGTCCGGGAGGCCTGCAAACGGACCGTGCATGAAAAGGATCGCCTCGAACCCGGACCGGACCGAGACTTCTATCGTGCCGGACACGAGCGATACCAGGCGCTCTACCCCGCCTTGCAGACGTGGTGGGCACGGGGCTGAACCCCGGCTATCCTTGATTCATGCTTCTGAACATCACCACCGTCATCGCGATGATCGTCATCGGCTGGGTCGTCTGGGTCACGGTGCAGCGCAGAGAGAAATCCGACGAGTCGTTTCAGGACAAGCTCGATCAGGATGACGAGCGTGCTCGCCGGGGACGCGAGGCGGAAACCGCCTACCGTCAGGCGCAACGCGACCGTGACTGATCAAGCGGATCCGAAACGTCCGGCCGAGCGGCTCAACTGAATGGCATTCTGAAGATTCCGACCGGGGCATTTCGTGCTGTCGAGCTCACGGTGGGTGTGGACTCTGGAGAGAGGAACCTGGTATCGCTCACGAAGTTCGACGACCAGGCTCTCGAGCCGTCGAACCTGATTGCGCGAGGGCGTCTGCTGTTCGAAGTTACCGAGGCAGAGCACTCCGACATTGGCCTGGTTCTGATGTTTCACGTGGGCGCCCTGATAGGACACGGGACGTGCCTGCCAGACACGACCCGAACGATCAACCACGAAGTGGTAGCCGATGTCACCCCAGCGGTTTCCGCCATCACGCTTGAGGTGGGAGACACGGATCAGTTCGATCCGGTCGGCGACGCTGGAGCGCGACGTTCCTGCGAAAGGCGACATCCCATCGTGATGGATCGTGATCTTTCTGGGAGGATCCATCGGGTTCATCCGGGCCGGAATCGGAACACCTTTCGCCCAGCTCGAACGGGCCATCGTGTTGCTGAGACCGGCGGTGACCAGGGGACCGGGCGGCACGGGGGTCCCCGCGACGACCGTGGGTCCGGCCGATGGCCAGAGCGCCGAGGGCAGATTGGTCCGGGCCTTGGACGTCGCACATCCCGCCAGAGCGCCGAGGCCGAGAAGAAGCATCGAGCGCCGTGGCACCCCCGAGCCCTTGGGGCAGGATCGTTCGGGCTTCGAATCAGCGTTTGGGGTGGGCAGATCGTCCGACATGTCGTCCTCCTGAAGCACCTCGCCCGACCTGAAAATGTGGTTCACGGCTCGTACAAGGGGTGTTGTTTCATCGACTCGAAGCGGGTCGTTGCTGCAGTATAGGAGACTCGAATCAGGTCACCCACGAGGTGTTACGAATACCGTCCACAGATGGTTCGAAAGTCACCGAAAACCGGTGTTTTTCGGTACACTGGGCAGGTTCCCCGACAGGGAGAGAAACGAGCCCGATGACAGACACCGCAGCCAACAAGAATCAGCAGGAAAAAGGCAACTACACCTCCGAGGACATCCAGGTCCTCGAGGGCCTGGAAGCGATTCGCAAGCGCCCAGGCATGTATGTCGGCGGCACCGGTCTCTCCGGACTGCACCACCTCGTCTACGAATGCGTGGACAACGCGATCGACGAGGTGATGGCCGGTTTCGCGACTTCGGTGACCGTGCGGATCGGGGTCGATGGCTCATGCACCGTCACCGACGACGGCCGCGGCATGCCTCTGGGCAAGATGAAGCATCAGGATCCGGAGATCAACGGAAAGCCGGCGGTCGAAGTCATCCTGACCAAGCTCCATGCGGGCGGGAAGTTCGACGACAACGCCTACAAGGTCTCGGGCGGGCTTCACGGCGTGGGCATCAAGTGCGTGAACGCACTGGCGGAGTGGACCGAAGTCGAGGTCATCAAGGACGGCAAGCTGCACTCGATCGGTTTCAGTCGAGGCGATGTGGCCAGAGAACTGGCGACGGTGGGCGACGCACCGGCGGACACCGTCTCCGGCACCAGGATCGGATTCCTGCCGGACACCGAGATCTTCCCCGACACCAACTTCCGATTCGAGATCCTGCAGAAAAGACTTCGAGAGCTCTCCTTCCTCAATGCCGGCGTGACCATCAGGCTCATCGACGAACGCGTCGACAAGGACGGCAAGATCCGGGACGAGACCTACCACGCCCCGGACGGACTGGCGGGATACGTCCGCCACCTCAACACATCGAAGAACACCCAGAGCCCGGTCGTGGCGTTCGTCAACGAGGACGAATCGATCGGACTCCGGGCTGAAATCGCCATGCAGTACACCGATGCCACCAACGAGAACCTGCTGCCCTTCGGCAACAACATCTTCAATCCCGACGGTGGCACGCATCTTGATGGTTTCAAGAAGGCCCTGACCCGGATCATCAATCGATATGCCAGAAACAACGACCTGCTGAAGGACATCACGCCATCTGGCGACGATCTCCGGGAAGGACTCACCGCGATCATCTCGGTGAAGGTCGCCGACCCGCAGTTCAACAACCAGACCAAGGAGAAGCTGATCAACCCGGAGGTCGAACCCTTCGTGAGCAGCTCGATCGGCGAGAGCTTCGGATCCTGGCTGCAGGAGAATCCCGCCGAGGCGAAGAAGATCTGCCTCCGAGCCGTTCTTGCCGCGCAGGCGAGAGAAGCCGCTCGCAAGGCGCGCG
>CABYSN010000035.1 GCA_902521645.1 Planctomycetota bacterium | reverse complement strand
GTGATCCGCATCTCGACACGTTGGCAAGCTACGCGCGTCGACGTCTCATCACCGCGGAAGATGGTGAGAAGGGACGCAAGAAGTCATGCTACGGAAAACGAGGAGAGACTCTCGAGCTTCCACTGCCGTTGGGATGTCAGGTCTACGACACCTCCAACGACGAACTCCTCGCCGACATCGTTTCCGAAGGCCAGCGTTTCGTGGCTGCGGCGGGCGGCAAGGGGGGGCGTGGCAACATCCATTTCGCCACCCCGACGCACCAGACACCTCGCGAGTTCGAGGAGGGTGGGGAGCCCGTCGAGCTCGAGATTCGACTCGAACTGAAATTGATCGCGGACATCGGACTGGTCGGTCTGCCCAATGCGGGCAAATCGACGATGCTTTCTCGAGTCTCGAAGGCCAGACCCAAGGTCGCTGATTATCCCTTCACCACCCTGGGCCCGCAGCTTGGCATGATCGATCTGCCCGGTGAAAGGCGTCTGGTCATCGCGGATCTTCCCGGATTGATCGAAGGTGCCGCCTCCGGTGCCGGGCTGGGCCATGATTTTCTTCGACACGTCGAACGGACCTCCTTCCTGCTCCATCTTCTGGATGCGTCGCCTCCGGATGGTTCGAGCCCCGCGGACAACTACCGGTCGATTCGTCATGAACTCTCAAGTTTCAGTCCGCTGCTGCTCGAGAAGCGGGAATTGATCGCATTGAACAAGATCGATCTGATTGCAGAAGACGAGCGCGAGGAGTTCGTCACTCGTACGGCTCGCGAACTCGGCATGCCCGAGAAGGAACGACCGATGGTCGTCTCCGGTGCGACCGGACAGGGTGTGCGGGAGTTGCTCGAAGCGTGCTGGGTCGAAGTTCAGAACTCCAAGGATGGCGGACTCAAGTCGGGCTCCACGGGCTGGGGGGGTGGCTGATGCCCTCGAGTCGTCCCTCTTCTTCTCGCACGAAGCGCCGTGTCCTCTGGACGTTCATCATTCTGTTCGTCTGTCTCATTGCCACCTGGTTGATCTTCGCGCTTGGTTCCTGGAATCAGCGCATCGTGATCGATTTCGACTATCTCGAGGATCTCAACGCTCCGGCTCGGGCCGTTCCGGAGTCGGAGCGAGCCTGGCCGCCCTTGCGTCAGGCTCTTCTCGAGCTCGATCTGCAGGATCGAAACTCCGTCACTGAATTTCTGGATGGGCTCACTCAGCAGTCGTCCGAGCAATGGGTTCCCGAATGGTTCGATCGAAACGAGTCCGGACTCGAACGAATTCGCGAGGCGCTCTCCCGTGAGGTTCTCGGGTTCATTCACGTCCACGGGGTTCCCCCGGGTGATGATCGTCTCATTCTGCTCTCTGGATTCGAACGAGACAATGCCGCCCTGCTTCCCCCCGGAGTCGACAGGAGTGTCGATGCTCCCGGTTTCATGGCGCTCGAACTGGACCATCGTTTCACCAGACTCCCCCGGGCACTGGCGCGAATGCTGATCCGTCATGCGGAACATGCCGCGCGAGAGGGTGCGCCACACCTCGCCGTCGAAGACATCGTGGCGTCGCTCGATCTCGGGCGACTGGTCGCTCAGGACCGTCTGTTGATCTCGCAGCTGGTCGGCTACAGCATCAATGAACTCGCCCTCACGTCCTGCCTGAAGATGCTGGGCGATCCCGAAACGCCACTGGATCAGCCCGCATTGGAACGTCTGGCACGGGTGTTGGACGATCCTCGGTACCGACCGCGACCGATCGATTTTCATGGTGAGCAGGCCGTGCTTCGTGACATCATCCAGCGTTTCTACACGTCAGATGGTTCCGGAGACGGGCTTCTGGACCTCGATGGTTTCGCCGCCATGTCGGCTGCGACCGGCACCCAGCTTCCGATGCCCCTGCACGTCGGGGTGGTGCGGTCGGTGCTTGGTCCGTTCCTGGCCTCGGCGGGCAGCACCAGGGCTGAGGTGGAGGCGGTCGCCCGTCGTTGTTACCAGGTGACTGAAGACCTGCAGAGCCAGCATGTCTGGGCGATGGACTGGGCCGAGTACGACGCCGCATTCGGCCCGTTGCTCGTCACTCAGCCTGGTGTCTTCTCAAGTTTGAAGCTTTTTCCGCTGAATATCGTGCTGCCTGCGCTCGACGCCGCGATTTCCGCGAGTCATCAGAATCGTTTCAGATACGACTTCGTCAGACTGGTCCTCGCGCTTCATCTCCACCGGATCGCTCACGGCGAATGGCCTGACACCTTGCAGGACATGGTTCCCGAGTACCTCTCGGAGATTCCTCGTGATCCTTTCGACGGTGAGTCACTTCGATACCGCCTCGTCGACGGCCTGCCGCTGATCTGGTCCATCGGAGCGGATCGAATCGATCAGTCGGGTGCGACTTTCGACGGTTCCGAGGCTTCACGCTGGCTGGTGCCGAGAAGAAATGAGGGCCTGATCGTGGCTGAGGATCTCGTGCTCTGGCCGCTCGCCACTTCAGACACGTCGCGTGAATGACGATCAATCACCGTGCTTCTGACGCAGTCTCGGTGACAGCCTCAGCAGCAGCTGAACCCGCTCGAATTCATCGAGCCAGTCCTGCATCGTCGCATTCAATTCATCCTCGGGAACATGTGCTCCCGGAAGCGGGCAGGCGGCACCGAGCTGTTTGGCGGCCATGGCTCGGTAGCGAGTCAGGGTTCGGTCTCCGTAGTAGCCGACCAGTTCGAAATCCTCCGAGCAGAACACCACCGTCGGCACCCTGAGACCTGCGTTGATCTTCACCTGATCGGCGAGATCATCGTGTTCATCGCGATCGAGCCAGCGCAGGTCGATTCGATCACACGCCGAAGCCAGTCGTTCGATCATGGGGCCTTGAACCACGCAGTCGCCGCACCATGTCCCTGAAAGACACAGCACCTTCATCGATCGGGTGAAACCGTCGAGCACGTTCTGTTGTGACTCGGAGATCTCAAGCCGCTTCTCGACGTCGCGCCAGCTCTCGATGCGCGAGGGATCCTTGGCCAGATAGGCATCGTATTCGTCGCCTTGCGAGTGTTTCGTTCGAAGGAATGTCGGGTCGAGTTCGGTCATGGTGGTGTGTCTTTTCCAACAGTGTTTTCTGGTGGGTTCGCGAGGTTCAGTCGGTCCCGTCTATCTGCGCCATCAGTTCCCGCAGGCGGTCGAAGGCCTCCATGGGTGAAAGCGACTCGAGGGAGAGTTCTCTCAGCGCGAGAATGACCGGATGTTCCGAGGTCTCGTTGAAGAGTGAGAGCTGATCCGCCTGTTCATCCGTGTTCTGCGAGGCGGTGATCACCGGGCCTTCGGTGGCGTTCACGACCAGAGTGTCCAGTACGGCCTGGGCTCTTTTCAGAGTGGACTTCGGAAGTCCGGCAAGACGGGCCACGTGGATGCCGTAGGAACGATCCGTTCTTCCGGGCTGGATCCGGTGCAGGAAGATGATCTGGTCGTTCCATTCCTTCACCATGACATGCAGATTCGTGACCGAATCGATCGTGTCCGCAAGTCCCGTCAACTCGTGGTAGTGGGTCGCGAAGAGCGTGGGAGCGCCGCGTTGGGCGAGGGTCTCGGTGATGGCCCAGGCCAGTGAGAGTCCGTCCAGAGTGCTGGTGCCCCGCCCGATTTCATCCAGAATGACCAGACTGTTCGGGGTGGCATGGTGCAGGATGTTGGCGGTCTCGGTCATTTCGACCATGAAGGTCGAACGTCCGCTGTGAAGTTCGTCACTGGCTCCGATCCTGGTCATGATCCGATCCATCAGGCCGATTCTGGTGGATTCCGCGGGAACCCATGAACCGGCATGAGCAAGCAGGGCGGTCAGGGCGACCTGCCTGATGAACGTCGACTTGCCCGCCATGTTGGGGCCGGTGATCAGGGCCATCGTCGCGTCGCTTCCGTTGCCCGCGAGGGAGCAGTCGTTCGGAACGAAGCTGTCGCGCAGCATCGCTTCAAGGACCGGGTGCCGGCCGCCGGTGATCTCGATGCCGGGAACTTCCGTGATCTCCGGACAGGTCCACCCTCGTTTGGACGCGATCTCAGCCAGTCCGAGCAGGCAATCGATTCGGGCCACGATGGCGGCATATTCCGCGATCAGATCGGTCTTTCTGGTGACGGTGTCGCAGAGTTCCATGAAGAGCTCTCGCTCCCTGGCGATCGCTCTGGATTCCGCGGTGAGAACCTTCTCTTCGAACGTCTTGAGTTCGGGCGTGATGAATCGTTCGGCATTCTTGAGCGTCTGCTTGCGAGTGAAGGAATCGGGCGCCTTGTCGCTGTTGGCCCGGCTCAGTTCGATGTAGTACCCGAAGACCTTGTTGTAGCCGACCTTCAAGGCTGGAAGCCCTGTCTCCTCGATGATCCGTGCCTGATACTCGGCCAGCCAGGTGTTCGCATCACGTTGCAGCGTGCGTGCTTCATCCAGCTCGGTGTCGATGCCGTCTTGAATCAGTCCACCGGCTCGCATGTGGCTTGGTGGAGCCTCCACGCAGCACTCGAGGATGCGCTCCTCGACCGGTGCGAGTTCGAGACCGAGCTGTTCGAGTCTGGTGCGGACGTCGTTGAAGTTCGGTCGGGCCTCGAGTTCGTCGAGCAGGACCACGAGATGGGACAACGATTGACCGAGGCCGACCAGATCGCGGGGGGTGGCTCTTCCCATCGAGATGCGTGAACCGATTCGTGCGACATCCTGCACGCCATCAAGCACGTCCCGCAGTCGGCTTGCGAACGCATCATCCTCGATGAACGTGCTGATGGCCTTCTGTCGCCTTTCGATCCGTGTTCGATCGCGAAGCGGCCAGCACAGCCATTCTCGAAGCAGGCGGCGGCCCATCGGGGTGCGACCCTTCTGGAGGACCGAGAGCAGCGTGCCCTCGGTGGTGCCGGTTCGCATCGTGCGCACGATTTCGAGACTTCGCAGGCTGGTGGCATCGATCACCAGATGGTCGGCTTCATTGGTGAGTCGGGGTGGCTGCAGATGGGCGAGGCTTCTTCCGCCATCCTCTCCGGTCGGTCCCTGGGTCTCTCTGAGGTATTGAAGCAGGGCGCCTGCGGCCTGTGTCGCTGGATGGTCGCCTGCGAGACCGAATGCCTCGAGCGAAGCGACCGCATGGAACGTCTTGAGCACGCGTTCCCCATGTTCCCTGGTGAAGGTCCAATCCGGTCTCCGCGTGATCGGGAGCTGCCCGACGGCCTCGAGTTCGGTCAACCATGGCGGGGGATCACCCGACGGATCGCAGACGATCAGTTCCGCCGGGGCGATGCGTGCGATTTCATCATGAAGTCGCGCCACCGGAACGTCGTGCAGCTCGAATGCGCCGGTCGACAGTTCGGCGGTGGCGATGAGCGCTCGGTCGCCTTCGAGATGGACCGCCGCCACGTGATTGGCCGACGCGTCATCAAGAAGTGACTCGTCGACCAGAGTCCCGGGCGTCAGCACCCGGGTGACGGCTCGATCCACGACGCCCTTGGCTTCCTTGGGGTCCTGAATCTGATCGCAGATCGCCACTCGAAAACCGCGTTCCACAAGACGGCGCAGGTAGCCTTCCATCGCGTGGTAGGGGACACCTGCCATCGACATGCCCTTGGTGCGTTCGGTGAGCGTGATTCCAAGCACCTCGTGGGCGGTGACCGCATCCTGGTCGAACAGTTCGTAGAAATCACCCATCCGAAACAGCAGAAGACAGTCAGGGTGCGCTGTCTTGAAGCGGACGTACTGCTTCATGGCCGGGGTCTGCCACATCGGGCCGTCGAACCTCGGATCCACGCTCTGCCCGGCGTGTGCCGCGTCTTCGGGTGCGTACGAACTCGTCATCCACTCAGTGTAGCGGAGCCGGGCTCCCGTCCATCCAATTGTCGATTTCTCCCGGATTTGCTGTCGATTCGAGGCATGCAGAAGACGCCTCGAGAAGGCTCGAGGCGTCTTGGCGGGTGATGGAGCGGAAGGGGATCGAACCCTCAACCTCCTCGATGCGACCGAGGCACTCTCCCAATTGAGCTACCGCCCCGCTGGACCGGATATCTTAGCTTTTAAGAAGCCGAACCGCCACGCTTCGAAGGCCTCGGAGGGGTACACTGTGGGCCACCTTTTTTTGATTCCCAGCACTTCTCGAAGGTCTTCATGCTCACCCTTTTCATCATCTACTGCATCTTCATCGCGCTGGCATCGGTGCTGGGTGGTTTTCTTCCACTGCTGTTCAAGCTGACCCACCGCCGGATGCAGGTGGCGTTGTCCTTCATCTCGGGAATGCTGCTGGGTGTCGGTCTTCTTCACATGCTTCCCCACGCACTCGCCGAGGGTGCGCCGCTGTCCAACGTCGCCATGGCCTTTCTGGCCGGCTTCCTGGTGATCTTCTTCCTCGAGCGGTTCTTCTGCTTCCATCACCATGAGACCGATGGTGGTTCCGAGGATGGACACGAATCGTGTTCCCACGGCGAGCACAGCATGGGCTGGCTCGGAACCTTCTTCGGCATGACCGTCCACACGTTGCTTGCGGGCATCGCGCTGGGCTCTTCCGTCTTCATGGCGTACGAGGTTCAGGGCGACGCCTCCGCCGGCGCCACCACGCCCGCCTTGATGAGCCTCGCAGGCTTCGGCACGTTTCTGGCGATCGTGTTTCACAAGCCCTTCGATGCACTCACCATCACCGCGGTCATGCGTGTGACGGGGTCCTCCCGAGGGCGGATCGTTCTGGTGAACATTCTCTTCGCCCTGGTGATTCCTCTGGGCATCGGCCTCTTCTTCTTCATCGATGACATCGGCACCTGGCACCACCTCGCCGCCTATGCACTCGCGTTCAGCGCAGGGACCTTCCTCTGCATCGCGGCCGCGGACCTGATGCCGGAGCTTCAGTTTCACAAGCATGATCGGGTGCTGCTCTCGACGGCCTTGATCGCCGGACTCGCCGTCGCCTGGGCCACGGGTTTTCTGG
This sequence comes from Planctomycetota bacterium, assembly GCA_902521645.1. Classification (GTDB taxonomy): domain Bacteria; phylum Planctomycetota; class Phycisphaerae; order Phycisphaerales; family SM1A02; genus UBA8087. The sequence continues at coordinate 6,228 of CABYSN010000035.1, read as the reverse complement.
AAGCACACGATCATGGGCACGGCCATGACCATGCCCACCAAGGACATGGTCATCATGATCATCATGGGCACGATCATGGTCATCACGACCACGACCACCATGATCATGGCCACGATCACGACCACCACGACCACGACCATGACCATGGCCAGTGAGTCCATCGACCATTGAACGAGGCATCCTGTCCCAACCCCCGGAGCGACCATGAAGGCTGAATCATTGCTTGCCGAACTCAACCGACTGAGAGCCGATCTCGACAAGGATCCCACCGATCCGGAGTGGTTCACACTGCATCATGTCTTCTGCTTCGTCAGTTACAAGATGGGCGATTTCCAGTCTTATCTCGATGAAGCCGTGAAGCCCGGCGAGGAGACTCCGGACTTCTGAATCCGGAATGCCTGCTTCTTCGCCATCAAAGAATTCGCCAATCGCGAGGTGAACCATGTCAGACGACAAACCAGCCGAACGAACCTACAAGAAGACATTGAACCTTCCCCGGACATCCTTTCCGATGAAGGCCAATCTCGCTCAGAACGAGCCGCAGTCGGTCAAGTCCTGGAAGAAGTCCGGGCTCTATGAACACGTACGTGGTGCTCGAGCGGAGGCTGAACGATTCATCTTTCACGACGGCCCTCCCTACGCCAACGGTGACATCCACATCGGTCATCTGATGAACAAGGTCCTCAAGGACCTCGTGGTCCGTTCCCGCCTCATGGAAGGCGAATGGTGCGACTACGTCCCCGGCTGGGATTGCCACGGACTTCCCATCGAGCACCGCGTGATGGGGGAGCTCGTCGAAAGTGGAAAGATCGAGAAACTCGCGGGACTGCCCGAAGACAAGCGCCGCATGGCGGTCCGCCGGGAGTGTCGGAAATACGCCGAGAAATTCCAGAAGCGACACCGCGAACAGATGGAACGCCTTCTGACCTTCGCAGACTACGACAATCCCTACCTCACCATGACGCCTGAGTTCGAAGGTGCGACGACGGAGGTCTTCGCGGATCTGGTCGCACAGGGACTGGTCTACCGCGATCTCAAGCCGGTGCACTGGTCGATCGAGAATCAGACCGCGCTGGCGGAGGCCGAACTGGAATACATGGATCGGGACGATCCGTCGATCTACGTCGAATTCGAAGCCGGCGATGCGGCGGCCGTGGGGGAGGCCTTCGGTGTCCAGCTCGATCAGACGCCCTCCTTCATGATCTGGACCACCACGCCCTGGACCCTTATCGCGAACCTGATGATCGCCGTGCATGAACGGTTCGACTACGTGCTGGCTCGAATCGATGGAAGCGAGACCGTGATCGCTCGCGATCTACTCGAGACCGTCACCACCAAGGCGGGGTCCGAAAAGGTCGAAATACTCGGTGAATGCCAGGGCAAGGCCTTGCTGGGTCTCACCTACCACCATCCGCTCTGTGAACGGGTCGGGCGCATCGTCGCCGCGGACTACGTCACCCTGGAGGACGGGACCGGACTGGTGCACACCGCTCCGGGACATGGCGCTGATGACTATCGCACCGGTCTGCGTGAAGGCATGCCGGTCTACTGCCCGGTGCTCGGTGACGGCACGTACGACGAGACCGTTCCCGAGTGGATGCAGGGCATGTCGATCTGGGATGCCAACGTGAAGGTGCTCGAGCACATTCGTGAATCCGGGCATCTCTTCCACGACTACATGTTCAACCACAGCTACCCGCACGACTGGCGCGGCAAGTCCCCGGTCATCTTCCGTGCGACCGAGCAGTGGTTCATCGGAGTCGATCGCCCTTTCGCAGACGGTGGTTCGCTGCGCGAGCGGGGCCTCGAAAGCGTTCGTGACGGAATCGATTTCGTGCCGGCCTGGGGGCGCAACCGAATGCTGGGGATGCTCGAATCCAGACCCGACTGGTGTCTTTCAAGGCAGCGGGCCTGGGGGCTTCCCATTCCGGCGTTTCGCACCGCCGATGGAGGGACCTTCCTCACCGCGGCGAGCGTGCGAGCCGTGGCTTCGGCGTTCCGAGCGCGTGGCAGCGATGCCTGGTTCATGGAGACCCCGGAAGAACTTCTCGCAGACTACGACCACGCATCGGATCCCGACGCACCCGAGGGTCTCGACATGGGATCCCTCGAGAAGATGTCCGACATCTTCGACGTCTGGTTCGAATCGGGATCCAGCTGGAACGCGGTCATGCGTGAGCGTGATCTGGGGTATCCCATCGATCTCTATCTCGAGGGATCGGATCAGCATCGGGGGTGGTTCCAGGCGTCGCTCCTGCCCGCTCTCGGGGCGACCGGATCTCCTCCCTACAAGACCTTGATCACCCACGGTTTCATGGTCGACAAGGATGGGCGAAAGATGTCCAAGAGCATCGGCAACGCACTCGAGGTGGAATCCCTCGTCAATGAGTACGGCGCCGACGTCTGTCGATGGTGGGTCTCTTCGCTCGCCTTCGATGGGGACGTCAAGGTCGACCTCGAATTCTTCCGACTCGCCGGTGAAAGCTACCGCAAGATCCGCAACACGATCCGATTCCTCCTTTCGAATCTCGTGGACTTCGAACCGGAACACCATGCCGTGCCTCTGGAGAGCATCGAACCGCACTCGATCGATGGATGGATTCTGGGGCATGGGGCCCAGGTCGAACGACACGTTCGGGAAGCCATGCATCGCTACGCCTTCCGCGAAGCGCATCTCGCGCTCTTCGACTTCTGCAATGACGCCGTCTCCGCCACCTATTGCGTGGCGGTCAAGGACCGTCTCTACTGCGACGAGGTCGATTCCACCCGACGACGCCGCTGTCAGACCACCATGCATCACCTCGCCGACCTGCTCTGCCGGCTTCTCGCGCCCATCGTTCCTCACACCGCCAACGAGGCATTCCGCTCGCTGCACGGTGACGACGCTTCGGTCTTCGACGCGGTGCACAAGAACCTCTCCTACGAGAGTGCGACCGAGTGGCCCGCGATCATGCGTCAGCGTGAGGGTGTCCTCAAGTCGCTGGAAGGCGCCAAGTCCGCGGGCATCGAGAATCCACTCGATGCGGGCGTGGTGGTGCCCGATCCCGAGGATCGCTTCAAGCCGTTCCTCGAGGACTTCGCTGACCTCTGCGGAGTCAGTCGTGCTCGATTCGTGCACGGCATCGGTGACATCGAGATCGAGGACCTGCGTCAGGAGCCGCGATGTGAACGATCATGGAAACGGGACGGCACGGTGACGCTTCGTTCCGATGGCGGCCTGCTGAGTGAACGCGATGCCCGCGCGGTGGGTGTCTGAACGATTTGAACACGTGAATCTGCGCGCTCTCGCGCCAACAAGGAATCGACATGAGTGAACCTCTTCCCAGCATCGACTTCGAACACTTCAGCAAGATCGATCTCAGGGTCGCCACCGTGACCGCCTGCGAAGCGCATCCCAATGCGGACAAGCTGCTCAAGGTCACGCTCGATGATGGAACGCCCGAAGGCCGTCAGGTCTGTGCCGGCATCAAGGCGTGGTACGAACCAGAGACTCTGGTCGGCAAGCAGGTGGTGATCGTCGCGAATCTCGAGCCACGAAAGCTTCGTGGCGAGATCAGTCAGGGCATGATCCTCGCGGCCAGCGAGGTTCTCGGTGAAGATGAGCGTGAGGTGCGGGTGATGGCGGTCGATGGCCCGGTCCCCCCGGGGTCACGCGTCAGCTGATCCTTCGATCGAATATTCGAAGATGTCGATGCCGCAGCCGCGGGGTTCAGCCCGTGGCTGCCGTCTCTTCCGTGGCGTCCTCGGTCGTCGAGCTCGAGGTCTTCTCCGCGTCCTGATCGGCGGGTTCCTCTTCGGCACCCAGGCCGGTGGTGGGATCGCCACCCCCTGCGACATTGGTCGCGAGGAGTTTGAAGTCGTGCCGTTCCTTCAGCTGTTCGAAGGAGAAGGTCTTGGAGAAGTCGACGGCCGTCTCGTCTCCGGCCAGCACTCTGATCATGCCTTCGGATGCCGCCAGTTCCTCCCATGATTCCTCGGTCAGCGGCTTGATGCCGGTGATCTGCACGCCGATGACGGCGAGGCTTTCCTCGTCCGCCACGAAGAAGGTTCGCTTCTCTGCGGGGATTTCGGACGTCAGAGTCATGAAGTCGAGTTTGGCCGCCTTTTCGAGGACCTTTTCAACCAGAGTGGTCGAGTCACGCAGCGAGACCACCCGGGTGGGTGACTTGATTCCGAAGCGAAGGAACTGAGGGTTCGCCTCGGCGATGTTGGCCTGGAAGGAGACCGTCGCGCCGTATCGGTCCGCGACGGATTCCATGCCGTTCTCGACGGCCTGAGTCTCGAGTTCGGGGATCATGGCTTCGAGCGCGTCGAAGCGGGCCCGGCTTTCGCTGTCTTCCATCACGAGATCCCGGACTTCCGCGAGTGAACTCGGGTCGCGTTCGGGGTCCGTGTCGATGATGCGCACCAGATAGAGGTTGCGCGCGGCGTCTGTGAAGACGGGGCCGGCGACGCCCGACTGCGAGGGGATCAATTCGTTGCCGCCGAATTCCTTGGCGGACATCACGTAGGTCGAGACGCTGGTGGGGAGCTGACCGAACTTGGTCGACTGCGCGATTCCGATGCCCTCGAGCGAATCGATCTCCTGCGCCGTCAACAGTGAGTCATTGGCATCGACGCCTGGCGTGTCGACGCCGAACTCCTCGGCAAGAGCGCCCGCGAGTTCGTTGAAATCCGCGCGACGCTGGTTCCAGTCCTCGGGAAGCACGTAGTGAATCCCGCTCTGGCCGACGCCTCGACGGGCGAGCTGGACCTGGTCGTTCAGGAACTTGGAGATCTCCGCCATGCGGGTGTCCACGAGTTCCATGGTGAGGATGTTGCGCACCGACTCTTCATAGTCCTCGAAGCGGGGGGGTTCTCCACCGCCCACGACCAGTGCACCGAACTTCTCCGGTGATTTCATGAAGGCCTTGCGCATCTCGATGGTGTCGAAGTTCGTGCCGTTCTCGATGGCGGCCTGGATCGCGGATCGATCGACCGTGAGCCATTCGATTCGGGCGCGATCGGGAAGTCGATAGCCGAATCCGCTCGCGCCGGTTCCTGCCAGCTCGGACCGATGACTCGCGAACTGCTCTGAGAGCGTCTCGTCTGATGGGAGTGCGGTCTCGAGGTTGGTCATCGGAGAGGAGGCGTCGAGAATGACCAGATCCGCATCGACGGCGAGTCCGATCTTCGAAGCCGACTGCTTCAGACGTTCATCGGAGTATCGTGCCGCGGTCTGGAACTGCACCGAGAGAAGGCTCACGCCCTGGATCTTCGCGATCGTCTCCAGTGCGGATTTCTCATTGAATCCCGCCGTGCCCATGAAGCGGGCCACGAGTTCGGTCTCACTGACCGTGCCCAGCTGTCGGCTCATCGCGCTCACGAAGGTGCGGCCCACCCCCGCACCGCCGACCATGCCCGCTTGTTCGGCTTCCCGAGTCAGCAGGTACCAGTAGGCGGCATCCTTCTCGGCACCGAGACTGTTGATGATCGGGTTGCCGACCATCTCCAGGATGCGAAGCTCCTTCTGCAGTTCCAGAAGCTGACCCGTGCTGACGACTTCGCCGTCGCCGACGGTCGCCCAGTCGCCACCGGTGGTGGCGGCGTTCTGAAAGAGTCCCTGGATCGCCTGCGGGAGCAGGAAGGTGATGACAAGGAACGTTCCGAAGATCGCGAGGATCCAGCCCTGGTAGAGGCGAAGAAACTTGAGCATGGCTGCCTTCCATGAACCCGGGACTGGGCCCGGAGGGTCAGTCGACTAGCGGTAGAATTCGACGATCAGGTTGGTGTTCACATCGAACGGGATCTGATCCGAAGTCGGCTGAGCGACCACCTTGGTGGTGAGCTCCGCCGGGTTGACTTCCATCCATCCCGGAACCATGTGTCCTGCGAGGCTCTCCATGCTCTCACGAGCGAGCTTGTTGGAGGAGTCCTTGCTTCGAACCGTGATCACGTCACCTGGCTTGATCTGGTAGCTGGGTCGGTCGACCTTGGAGCCGTTCACCAGGAGGTGACCGTGCACCACGAACTGACGGGCCGCCCAGATCGTCCGGGTGAAGCCCGCACGACGGATGACGTTGTCGAGTCGACATTCCAGAAGCTGAAGCAGGTTCTCACCGGTGTTGCCCGGGCGTCTCGTCGCGGTCGCGAGATAGCTGCGGAACTGCTTCTCCAGAACGTTGTAGTGGTATCGAAGCTTCTGCTTCTCATCCTTGCGGATGCCATAGTCCTTGACGCGACGACCAC
>CABYSN010000034.1 GCA_902521645.1 Planctomycetota bacterium | reverse complement strand
CGGCAGACAGAAGAGGCCGAGCACGATGAGCCAGCCCTCGCTGCGGACCGGCGGAACGCTCGGCAGCACGTATCCCATCTCACCGAAGTAGGCGAGGATGAAACCACAGGCGAGTGCGACACCGAAGGCGCAGGATGCGATCCAGCGGACCTTTCGCAGAGGGGGACAGAGCCAGCCGAATGCCAGCACGCCCGCACCGGTGAAGACCGGGAGAACGAAGGAGAGAAGGATCATCTTCAACATCGCACAGCTCCATCAGGGCGGTGAGTTCTTCAGGCGGACCAGTCGCCCTCGAGACCGACGACGAGACGGACTTCATCACCCAGCGCGCCGTTGTCGACGCCCCAGGTCATTCCGAAATCGGAACGCTTGATCGTGAAGGTGGCTTCATAGCCGGCCTTCTTCATGACCGGGTTGCCATTGACACCGGTCAGTTCGATGACGGCTTCGATCGGCCTGGTGATGCCCAGCAGGGTCAGGTCACCCGTGACGGTGTAGACGCCCTCGAGGTTCTGGACGGGCGTCACCCCGGAGGACTTGAAGGTGATCGTGGAGAATTCCTTCTCATCGAAGAAGTTCGGGCTCATCAGGGTGCGGTCGAGCTTCTCGGTTCCGGTGTCGATGGAATCGACGTCGATCGAGACGTCGAAGGCGACTGGAACCCGCCCTTCATCGGTGGTGTCGATCGTTCCCGACACCGCGTTGAACCGACCCCAGAACATCCCCGCGCCCATGTGTTGCACCCGGAAATTCGCCATGCAGTGCACCGGATCGAGTTTGAAGCTCATCGCCTCGCTTTCATCCTGCACGGCAAGCGGACGAGGTCCGGCTCCGATCGAGGCGATGGCGCTGATCGCGGTGCAGATGCAGAGGAGGATGAAGGGAAGGCGGACGGGGGAAGGCATCATGTATCGTCTCCTGGGTGGGTGTCAGATCGAATGATAGCGGGCAGAACGACCGGGAGCCCGCTGCTCCTGTCAATCGAGAGCTGAGCCTGTTGAGAGATCAGTTCCTGATGCATCAGGTCACGCATCCGCCGAAGTTCCTGCGGGTTTCGCCGGGAGAGCTCCATGGTCTCACCCGGATCCGATTCGAGATCGTAGAGTTCGAATCGACGATCTCCATGGAAGAAGATCAGCTTCAAGGGCCCGCTTCGAACCGCACTGAAAGGTTCGATCCCGGGGCCGGACGCGCCCCAGGTGTGAGGCTGATGGAAGAGCACGGTCCGATCAGGCGTGGCGCCTTCGAGAACCGGACGGATGTCACGACCGTCGATGACATGATCACGCGGCGGATCGATCGACGCCGCCGAGAGAATCGTCGGGAAGAGATCCTGCGTGACCACCACCGCATCATGACGTCCGCCTGATTCGGCGACCCCGGGCCAACGGATGATCCAGGGCACACGGACCCCGCCTTCATAGGCGGATCCCTTTCCACTTCGGAGTGGCGCATTGTGTCGATGAGCGACGCCCCCCCTGCCATGCGCGGACAACCCGCCGTTGTCGCTGGTGAAGACGACGACCGTCTCCTCGGCGACACCGTTGCGGTCGAGTGCCTCGAGGATCGCGCCGAGCGCGACATCGACCGATTCGATCATCGTGGCGTAGGCGGCCTCCTTCCGATCGAGTCCTTCGTACCGTTCAAGGTGACGCACGTTCGCCATGATCGGAGTGTGCACCGCATAGGGTGCGAAGTGAAGAAAGAAGGGCACCTCGTCGGAACAGGCGCGATCGATCTCCTCGACCGCACGCTCCTGAAGCGCTTCGGTGAGATAGATCTCCCGATCGTGGTAGCGCTCGAGTCCGGGGACGTCCCACTTGGAGCTGCGGGAGAAGTCACTGGCGCTCTTTCCATTCATGAACCGGTGCGTCCCGAGATAGGAACCAGGCGCACCCGAGGCATGACCGGCGATGTTCACATCGAAACCGAGGGCCTGTGGATCCGCACCCGCCGTGTCATGCGCCCCCCAGTGGGCCTTGCCGGCATGAATCGTTCGATAGCCCTTGGAACGAAGAAGTTCGGGCAGCAACGGGACACCGGGTTGCACGCCGTTGAGGTTCCAGGCGGGCGCTTCCAGCGACGGATTCCGACGGGTCGTGTCGGTGTTTCGATCGAAGGTCCAGTAGGTGATGCGATTGCGTGCCGGAGAGCGACCGGTGAGCAGGCTCGCCCGGGTGGGCGTGCACACGGGTGCCGAGGCGTAGCCGTCGGTGAACAGAGCCCCTTCACGCGCGAGGCGTTCCATGTTGGGCGTGTGGTAGCGGTCGTTGAAGGGCGTGCGCTCGTCATGAAACGGAACCGAGGTGTCCTGCCATCCGAGATCGTCCACCAGAACGACGACCACGTTGGGGTTCGCCTCGGGCGAGGTCGCAAGGAGAGTCGCACCGAGAAGCAGCGGACCGAACATCATGCATCCGCCTTGCGAACGGTGAGGATGGCACCATCACCTCGGGGAACTAACGTGACGTTCACCCCGGCACGGGCTGGCTCGCCCTCGACCGTGATCTTTCGGAGGTGTTTTTCGATCACCTCCTGCGGAGTCTCCGCGAGAAATTCGATTCGCGCCTCAGTCCCGGTGATCGCGATGGTCGAACGGTTGATCGGCTCCGCACCACCTCGAAGCCGAAGCACGCCGTCGCCCGAGAGATCGAGGTGCGTGCCCGAAAGGAACTGACGATTCAGAACCCCGCCGCGCATGACCACGGTACCGCCGGAAAGTCCGAATCGATCACCCATGATCGTGCCTGACTCGATCTCGAGTCTGCCGCCGGACAGAAGAAGGCGTGGGACGCCCGATCGCTCACCAAGCACCAGCAAGGGTGCGTCGATGACGAAGACGTCGGAGAGATCCGTGAGATCGATCGCGCCCTTGCCGGTCCAGTTCGCGGGATTCGAGAAGCTCAGATCACCACCCGCACCGGTCCAGGTCCGACGGGTGGAGGTCTTCGATTCGACCGCGGCCCGTTCGTCGGGATCGAAATTCCAACGCGGGACTCGGGACGTCTCACGTGACGCACGCATGAAGGCGTCGATGCGCTCGACCACCTCCGGGTGCGCGGCTGAGAGATCGGTGGTCTCGGCGGGATCGTTCTTCAGATCGAACAACTGAATCGGTGCGTCTGGTGCACCATGCGCATCGACCCGAAGCCCCTTCCAGTCACCGAGTCGTGCCGCCTGCATCCCGCCGCGGGAGTGGTATTCCCAGTAGAGTCCCTCCCGCTCGGGGGCCTCGCCCTCGTCCAGGAGAACCGCTGAGAAATCGATGCCGTCGAGAGTCGCGTCGGTCCTCCCGTCCGCCATCGCAAGCAGGGTGGGGAAGAAATCCCAGTTCGCGACCGGAAGATCGCTGGTGGCACCCGACTCGATCCGACCCGGCCAGGTGACGATCAGAGGCACGCGGACGCCTCCCTCGTGCAGCCAGGTCTTCGCTCCGCGAAGACCGCCGGTGCCATCGAAGAATCCGGGGTCGTACCCGCCGAGATCGAAGGTCGAGCCATTGTCGGACGTCACCAGGATGATCGTCTCATCGGCGATTCCAAGTTCTTCAAGCGTCTTGAACAGACGCCCGAGGTCGCGATCGAAACGCGTCACCATCGCGGCATACGTCGCACGCGGTTCGGGATGCGGAAGATAGCCCTTGCCCCCCTCGTAGGGCGGATCGTCCCACAGACCCTGGTATTCGGCGAGCGAATCGTCCGGAACCTGCAGCGCCAGATGCGGAACCGGCGTGGCGTAGTACAGAAAGAAGGGCTCGTCGGCATGGCGACGAACGAAGTCGACCGCCTCATCGGCCATCAGATCGGTGGCGTACTCGTCTCCGGTGAGACCACGATCATTGCCCTCGAGATCGACTCGTCGACCATTGCGGTCGAGATGGGTCGGATAGTAGTTGTGCGCGTTGCGCTGACAGAGATAGCCGAACCAGTGATCGAACCCCTGCCGGTTGGGATGCCCGACGGAACCGGGCCCGCCAAGCCCCCACTTGCCGACGCCGCAGGTCGCATAGCCGTCACGTCGAAGCGCACGAGCAAGCGTCTCGGTGCCCTCGTCCAGAGCGAGTTGTCCGCCCCACCGCCCCGCGGGAGCCGGTGGCGTGGTCCAGGCGTCGATCCGTTCGACGTCGGGCGTCTCGGGGGAGGCGGCGTAGTTGCGCTGTTCATAGTTGTCGCGGACCTGGGCATGCCCGGTGTGCCGACCGGTGAGCAGGGTGCAACGACTCGGCGCGCACACCGTGCTGCCGGAATAGGCGTTGGTGAACAACATGCCCTTCGCTCGCAACGCATCGATGTTGGGGGTTCGAATGCGGGTGGAACCGGTGCATCCGAGCTCCGCGACACCGAGATCGTCGGCCATGACCAGGATGATGTTCGGAGGCCTGTCCGGTTCGGGGTGGGAATTCGTCAGTGGAATCAGAAGACCGATGAGGGTGATGACCAGAGTGTTCATGACCCAAAGGTACCCGGTTCATCCACGCAGGTGAACAGAGTTCATCGATGATGCTGCGCAGAACCGCTCAAAGACCCTCAAACCAGTTGCGCATGGGACCGCAATCAAGGGCGCCGCAGAAGAACGACACATGGCGATCCGGCCTGACAAGCATCGCACCGTGGCCATGGAAGCCGGCCTGCGCGCGACACTCTCCGGAAACGTCGAAGCAGGCATGATCGGAAGTTGTTTCCTTCGAAGCATGGATCGGAACCACTGCCACCACCTCGCGGAGACCTTCGGGCAGGCCTTGCACGGTGTCGCGCACCTCTTCGCAGGCGCGAGCGAAATCCGGCGTGCCAGGGGCTTCGAAGACGAAGATCGTGAGGCGATCGGCCCGGGCGAGTTCATCGAGATGAGTCTCCTCGCCGTCGGTCGACTGCAGAGCGACGGGAGGCAGTCGATCCCCCGGCTGGAGTGCATCACGATCTCTTCGAATGGAGGAGGCCGCACGAAGTCCGAAGTTTCGATAGTTGAGATCGATCATCGACAATGATCGAAGCGCCTTGCCGCGGACCGAGTCGAATCCCAGTGCGACGTGGAGCGCCGTGTTGCGTGCGAACTGCAGCACGGGATTCTGCACGGTCATGACACGCATCATGTGATCCGAGGAGGTGACGACCTGACGACCGATCTCGGAACGCTCGGCGGAATAACTGGCGAGAAGCGGATCTCCGGCGACACCACGCGAGACCAGCGCGATCTTCCAGGCGAGGTTGATGGCATCCTGTATTCCGGTGTTCATTCCGTGACCACCGGCGGGACTGTGCACATGTGCGGCATCCCCGGCGATCAGGATCCTGCCTCGGCCGTATTCGTCGAGGACCCGCTCTCGAACGCCGAAGGAGGTCAGCCATGCCGGATCGGAAAGCTCCAGCTCGAGGCCGGTCCGGGTGCGGACCTTCGCCGCCAGTTCCTCCAGAACGGGCACCGCGCCTTCCTCCATGGAATCATCATCGAGCACGATTCGATACCGGGACTGGTCGATGGGGAAGAACACGCAGAGTCCCTCGGGATGCGTGAAGTTCGAGGCGATCCCCTCACCGGGACCGGGAAGGTGCCCGGCCCCTCCCGAGATCACGACGTCGGCGATCGAGAAACGCTTCGAAACGTCGTTCCCGTCGCAGTCGATCTTCAAGTCACGGCTGATCGTGCCGTGCGCCCCGCTGCAATCGATCAACCAATCGGCCGAGGTGGTGGTCTCTTGACCGTCGGCGCCACGCAGGGTCACTTCGACCGAGTCGTTTGTCGTCTCCTGAAAACCGATCAATTCGACACCACGCTCGACGACGACCCCGAGTTCGACGGCTCGCTCGCAGAGAATGCGTTCGATGTCGTACTGCGGCATGAAGAGCGCCCCGACGAAACGGGAGTCCGTTTCATCCAGGCCGATCTCTCCGACCCGGTTTCCCCTGGAGAAGAGCTGCATCCTCTTTCCATGGATGCCCTCGTCGAGGAGTCGATCGACGTCGAGATGACCATCGAGCAGTTCCAGCGTGCGAGCCCAGATCACCAGAGCCTTCGAATGGGTGGAAGGCTCGACCATCCTGTCGATGATCCGCACGTCGAATCCATGATTGCGAAGTGCGATGGCGCTGACGAGTCCGGTGGGACCGGAGCCGACGACGAAAGCCGTGCCGATGGGAGAAGCGGTCATGCGAGGTGAAACTCCTTCATGAGATGAGCATACCCGTTTGTCCGTTCATGCTGTCCGGGCCACCTTCTGACCCTTGATCCGTCGGCTCTCCTCGAGACGAATCGTCATGAGGCGGCGGATCACCCGCAATCGACGGACGATGATCCGGTGGTAGGCGTGATAGATCAGCGCGACTCTGGCATCCTGGTCGTCCTCGAAGATGGCACGATCCGCGTAGCCCTCCCGCTCGAGATGATCCCCCAGCTTGTCATGCGCTTCAATGCACTTCACCAAGGCGGGCTCGAGGGAGAAGGATCCGGCGCGAGGGCCGAATGAAAAGCGGGACAGCTCACCGAGGAAGTCGGTCACGGCATTCTTCATCGCGGTGCGGAGTTCGATGAATTCACTGGGCTGCTCCGAGGGCATCCGGATTCCGACGTTCACGCAGTTGACGATCAGCGGAACCAGCACGCTGAATTCCTGCAGGAGCTCGGTTCGGATGCGGGCGTAACGATCGTGAGAAGAGAGCTCCCAACGGAGATCGGACACCAGTTGATCGAAGTTCGCCAGTGCTCGGACGCTTTGATGCTCGAGAACCCTCAGATCATCCTCGTTGGTGACCGCATCCACATCCCGGGAGGGATAGAAGGCGGTGATCCTCGCGATCGACTTCAAAAGCGCATCGATTCTTCCCGTGACGATCTGGACCGCGGTCACCGGCATGAACAGGAGGAAGACCAGATAGGACACCAGCGTCGCTCCGGCGACGGCGACCACTCTGGTTTCGACCGGAGAGAGACTCGCGGATGGGGCGAACGCTCCGGTCAGAATGTAGAACGACGCCATCAAGGCGGAGAGACCCAGCCCCGCCGTCAATGGATTCGTCGCGAGCAGCCAGAATGGATACGTCACCGCGGCCACCATCAGAAGAAAGACACCGACGTCGTTGATGTCGGGAATCAAAAGCATGATGCAGGCCATTGCCACGAAGGCGGCGATGAGCAGCCCCAGGATTCTGTCGATGAAGGTGGCGGTCAGGCCGCCGAAGGAAAGTGGTGCGAGAAAGCCGCTGAGCAGCAGCAGAATGAGACAGCCGTTCCAGTCCAGATAGATCAGACCGATCAGGAAGGAGATGAAGACGCTGAGGGTCGCCTTGAGTGAGAAGAGTGCTGCCGCCGGGTCGAATCCCTTCTTGACGTTCGAGAAGACCGTCGGTGGGATGTTGCTGAGACTCGCCCCATGCGCACGGAAGCGATCCCCGAGAATCGAGCTGATCCTTTCGAATCTGGTGTTCATCTCGTTTCCAAGATCACACCGTGCGTAGAAGATCGAGATCTGTTCGAGATCGAGCGTGTCCCGGTGCCGTTTCACCCAGGCGCAGGAGGCGTCTTCGAGCTCGGACATGGCGGCACGTGCCGTCTCGACGGAAACCTCCGATCCACTCCGATTGTTGATCGCCGAACCGAGTTCGAGCGTGGTCGCTTCGACGCTTCGATGAAGACGCGTTCGCTCGGGTGTGAGATCCAGCGCCCATGTGTCGTACTTTCCGCCCGACATGAAGAGAAAGAGGATGTCCGGCCAGGGAAGAACATGACGGATCTGATCGACGACGGACACCAGTCGATTGAGCTCCCTGCTGCGCGTTCCGATCTCCGATCGTGCGAAGAGCATCGAGTTGTTGAACGCCGTGCTGGTCGAGGCACGCCAATGGCTGGTTCGGATCAGGGACACCTTGCCGGAATCCTCGAACATCCCTGCGTAGTCACTTGAGAAGCCACACAGTGCGCCCCCCACGCTCGCACGCAGTCTGTCGAGCGCGCGATCGGGCCAGAGGAGAGAGACGACCTCCATCGCGACCAGGCCGCAGAGCAGTTCGATGAGCACCACCTCCGCGACCACCGCGGACTTTCCCGAGATGACGAGCCATGCGAAACCGATCGGCATCAGACCCATCAGGATCATGATGAAGACCGGCAGCCCCTTCGCGAGCAGGTAGTAGAAGACGAGCGAGTTCGTGGCCAGGATGGTGAAGAGAATGAACGGGTTCTCACCGAACTGGGTGCCGAGGATCCACCCCAGGCCGCATCCGACCACCGCGAAGACCAGACGCGAACAGGCGAGCAGGACCGAATGCGGAATGGTCGGCATGAAGAGGACCGCGATCACGGTCACCATCCCCCCCGAGACACCGAGCGAGTAGGCGAGAAGAAGCGCGAGCGTCGCTGCGGACATGAGACGAACGACCATGCGGTGGTTCGCGGCAGGCGAGAGAAAGACCGAACGAATGCGTTCGAACGGACCCATGGTTCCAATTGAGAATCCGGATCTCAAATCCGTTTCGATGGACCGAACGCGTGAACGTGAGGTCGTCATCTGCCGTCGGCCCGGGCCGCGGGCGCACGTCCATCGCCGGAACCGATCGCGTAACCGACCTTCGCCGAGGAGGTCAGCAGCATCCCTCGCGTCTCGACGAGTTCCGCAAGCGATGCGGCGAGTCCCTTCTCGGATGCGACCAGCTCGGTGATCGTCGCCAGGCCGACGTCGTAGGAGGCGAGCATGGCGTCATAGGCTTCGCGCGAGCTTTCAACCAGAGCCACTCCGAATTCATACTGCCGCTGCGCCGCGAGATAATCGCTGTAACTGTCCCACACTTCGCCGATGGCCTGGATCCTGAGCGCCTCGAGATCGGCCTGGGCCTTGCGCCGGGCGGCACGGGCCAGACGCAGATTGTTTCGAAGTTCGAAGCCCTCGAAAAGAATCCAGTTTCCGGTCAGACCGACGTTGTAGTTCATGCCGCCGTAGTTCTGATCCTCGAACGGCCCGTCGTTGACATTGGCACTGAGCTTGAACTGCTCCCAGCCGATCGCCCCGTTGAAATCGACGGTGGGATAGAAATCGGATTTCGCGAATTCGACCGCGGCCTCCGCCGCCCGCACGCCGGCCACCGCCGCCGCGAGGTCGGGTCGATCCTCGAGTGCGACATCGATGGCGGATTGAACCTCGAAATCGAGATTCCCGGGCAACGGCATGTCCGCGAGCGGCTCGATCTCGATCGGCGTGGTCGAGGGCAGTCCGATCGCGACCAGCAGCGCGCTGCGGGCATCGTCGATGCCGCTGATCCTCGACTGCACGTCGTATTCGGCCTGCGCGAGTTCCTGCCGAGCGAAGAGAAGTTCCGGTGCGGTGGCGAGGCCGACCGCCATGCGATCCTCGACCGCGTCGACGACCGTCAGAGCCAGTTCGAGTTCGGCGAGCGAGGCGTCGTAGAGACCGAGAGCCGTGTCGAGTGCGAAGTAGTTCTTCTGAACCTCGAAGACCTTGGTCTGGATCTTCCGGTTGAACTGGAGATTCGCGATCCAGAGAATCTGGCGTGCCCGGGCATCGGCCGAACTCCGTCTTCCGAAGTCGAGCAGGGTGTAGTTGAGCTGTGCCGAAGGATAGATCCCCGCGAAGTCGGCGACCATCACATCGGCCTCGCTCCCCTTCACTCCGGCCGGATAGATCGAACGACTCAGACCGAGGTTCGCGGACAGCGAGAAGGTCGGATACCAGAATGAACGGACGCTGCCATACTCGGCGGCCTTCACTCTGGCGTTTTCCCATGATGCGCGTGTCTCGGGATTGGTCTCCAACGCCAGCGCGACCAGACTCATCATCGAGCATGCACCCTCGGGCAGTCCGTTCGAAGCCTCCTCGACGCCGAGTGGTCGGACCCGATGGGATTCGTACTCGACCCCCTCGACAGGTCTCCATGCCTCCGAAGCCCGAGTGGAGACGAAGGCATCGGGATCCAGTTCAGGAAAGAGCTGGTCACCGGAACAACCGCCGACCCCGCCGGCGAGACACCCGAGCGACAGAACCAAGATGCCCTGCAGGGCATGTCGAATGCGTCGGTCTTGCCTGATGTGAACGGTCATGCCACGAAAGTCTATACTTTTCAGCGTGCCACGTATCCGAAAGCCAACATCTCGATCACGCTCGTGGACATGCCTTCCACTGATGATGCTGTCGGTGCTCCCCTTGGCGGGATGCGATCCCATTTTCGACGTCGGCGGGGCTTTTTTCCCCGCATGGATCATCTGTCTCTTCGCGGGTGGGTTGGCGACCCTGATCATCCGGGAGATCCTCACCTGGCTGGCACTCGATGATCACATCCTCTGGCGTCCGCTGAGCTACCTCGGATGTTTTCTGGCCATCTCCACCTGGACATGGCTGTACTTCTTCTCCACCTGAACCCGCACCCCGGTGATGACGATGCCATCAGACCCGC
This sequence comes from Planctomycetota bacterium, assembly GCA_902521645.1. Classification (GTDB taxonomy): domain Bacteria; phylum Planctomycetota; class Phycisphaerae; order Phycisphaerales; family SM1A02; genus UBA8087. Next base: position 3,152 of record CABYSN010000034.1, on the reverse strand, counting down.
AGAAAAACGATGGAAAGACGCACAGGTCCAGAAAGGAACTGAAGCGTGTCACATCGAACGCGATCGGCCTCATCATCAGCATCGTGTTCATCGGCTCGGGTGCGACCGCCGGGCTGATGCTCGCCGCCGAGCTCGATGCACAACCCAGAACGGAAGACGCCTACACCAGAGCGAACATCATCGGCATCGCACCGCACGTCTCGGGGCGCATCCTCGAGTTGAACGTGGTGGACAATCAACCGGTCGACGAAGGCGACCTCCTCTTCGTGGTGGACCCGCGCCCGTACGAGATCGCACTGGCCGAAGCGGAAGCCCAGATGGCTCTGGTCGATCTGGCGATCGCCGGGTACCGGGACTCGATCGAGGCCGCACAGGCGGAGATCGACGCCGCGCAATCCAGAATCACCAAACAGCAGGCGCTCACCGAGTATGCCGTGCAGTATCTGGAGCGGGTCGAACCGCTTCTTGGAAGTCGTTTCGTCACGCCCGACCAGGTCGACAAGGCCCGATCCGAGGCGCTCGCCCTGCAGGCCTCGATCCTGAGTGCGGAAGCGGATCTCTCCGCGGCTCGCAAGAAGTACCAGGTCGCGGTGACGACGCTGGGAGAGGTCGGCGATGTCAATGCCCGACGAGTGGCGGCTCAGGTCGAGATCGATCGGGCGAAACTCTTTCTCGACTACTGCTACGTGACCGCACCGTTCGATGGCTACATCACCAATCTGAACATCACGGTCGGAGAATACGCCAACGTCGGCCAACAGGTCTTCGCGATCGTCGACCGTGAGATCTGGTACGTGATGGCCAACTTCATGGAGACCTATCTCGAGGAACTCGAGACAGGTCAGACCGTCGAGGTCTACCTGATGGCCTTCCCGGGTCGCGCCATCAAGGGCAGGATCCAGGGCATCGGCTGGGCCATCACCGACACCGAAGGGCCGACGCTCGATCCCATTCCGACCGTCTCGCCCACCCTGGACTGGGTGCGGCTCGCCCAGCGCTTTCCGGTGAGGATCATCCTCGAGGAGATTCCACAGGAGGTGGAGATGCGCATGGGTGCGACCGCCGCGGTGATCGTGCTGCCTGAGGAAGGCGAACTTCCAAAGCCCATGTTTCCGGGTCTCCGCGAGTTCGCGCAGAAGCTCGGCCTGGCCGAGTGATCCGGACACCCGACGTCGTCACCAGTCTTCGGACACGTCGTACCGACTTCTGAGTTCGACCAGCAGGTCTTCGAGTCGTGCACGGACGCCCGAGTATGCGGGCTCGTCGGCGACCGAACGGATCTCGTCGGGATCGACCTCGAGATCGTACATCTCGACTTCGTCGAGCTCGGGAAAGACCATCAACTTGTACCGACGCGTCCTGACACCTTCGTGCTTGGGCACCTTGTGCGGTCCCTGCGACTCGTAGTATCGATAGTAGAGGGCGTCGCGCCATCCGATGTCGTCGACCTCGTCGTCGTCGGCGGCCTCGAGAATCGGCACCAGAGAGCGGCCCTGCATCCGTGCGGGAACCTCGGATCCGATCATCTCGAGAAAGGTCGGCGCGAGATCGATGTTCTGGGAGAGGAGCTCGGTACGACGCCCCGGCTCGACCACGCCCGGCCAACGCAGAAGAAAAGGCGTCCGAAAGGACTCCTCGTACATCCAACGCTTGTCGTACCAACCATGTTCACCCAGATACCACCCCGCGTTCGGAGGTGATTCACGCCATGCACGACGCAACGCTGAAAGCCAGCTTGCCGAGGTCAAGTCCGAGATGGCCGAGGCCGAACGGGCCTATCTTCAGGAGCGGGCGGAACTGGTTCAGGCGATGCAGCTTCTCAAGCGAAGGCAGATCCGAGGCGAAGCCTGATCGGACGGCTCACGACGTCCCGTCGTGCGCGGCATTGAGAATCCCGATGACGGGACCATCCGCGGGAAGCATCTTGAAATCGTGCAACTGAGCGGGCGTGACCCATCGGAACTCGTCGTGTTCCGTGAGCACGGGCTCTCCCTCCGAGAGACTGGCGTGGTAGACCGCGAGTTCGAACGTGGGAGAGGCGTGATTGACGTGAATCAGTTCACCGATCACCGCATCGAGACCGAGTTCCTCCTGGATCTCCCTTCGCAGGCATTCCGCATCGGTCTCGCCTTGCTCGATCTTCCCACCGGGAAATTCCCAGAGTCCGCCATAGCTGTCGTCCGGACATCGTCTGCCGATCAGAATGAGCCCGTCCCGGGTGATCACGCCGGCCACCGCTCTCAGTGGCCTCTTTCTCTGATTGTTCCCGTCACTGCTGGTCATGAGGTTCGATCCTAGACGGTTGACTTGGCAAATTCCCGATTTCGGAGACCATATCATCAGAACGGAGAAAATCATGCTCACGCTCATCCTCGCCACGGCCCTGTTCGCTCAGGCGGAAGAACCTCCCAACATCGTCTTCATCATGTCCGATGATCATGCCTGGCAGGCGATATCCGCCTACGGGTCCGATCGAAACGTCACTCCGAACATCGATCGGATCGCGACCGAGGGCATCACCTTCGACCGGTACTACGTGGAAAACGCGATCTGCGCTCCGAGTCGTGCCGCGATACTGACCGGTGTCTTCAGCGAGCATCACGGGGTACCCACCAACAGCGAGGTGTTCGACGGCACCCAGCGCACCTTCCCGGTGGTCGCACGGGAATCGGGCTACCAGACCGCGTTGGTCGGGAAGTGGCATCTCAAGAGCGAACCAGTCGGATTCGATCATTACGAAAGACTGGTGGGGCAGGGCAACTACTATCGTCCTCGCATGATCCGCAACGGAGAGGAGGTCGTGCACGAGGGGTACACGACCGACGTGATCACCGATCTCGCACTGGACTGGTTGAAGGACGGCCGGGATCGAACCAAGCCCTTCGTGCTGATGGTGCAGCACAAGGCCCCGCATCGGGAATGGATGCCCGGTCCCGATCATCTCCAGGACATGACGGACGTCGATCTTCCCGAGCCGACCACGCTTTTCGATGATTATTCGGGTCGCGGAAGCGCATCGACCATGCAGGAGATGACCATCAAGGATCATCTCCGTCCCATGGATCTTAAGTTGGAGATGCCCGACTGGATGATGCGCATGTCACCGGAAGAGCGTGCCGCCTGGGATGCGGCATACGAGCCACGCAATGAGG
>CABYSN010000033.1 GCA_902521645.1 Planctomycetota bacterium | reverse complement strand
TTTCGAGGTACCAATCCACGGTCTGGGACATGCCGGATGCAAACGTCATTTGAGGTTCGTATCCGATTTCTTCCGATGCCTTGGCGGGGTCTATCGCATAACGCCTGTCATGTCCCGGTCGATCGGTGACGTAGGTGATCAGTGATGCGTTGTCTTCTCCTCGGGCAGAGGGGCAATCGGGGAAACGCCTTTTCAATTCGGCGTCATTCTCGAACCGTTCACCGATCTGGCAACACACTTCGTGCACGATATCGAGATTCGGCGATTCGTTTCTTCCACCAATGCAGTAGGTCTCTCCGACTCTGCCCCTGGCGATCGCCAGATCGATCCCTCTGCAATGATCCGAGACATGGAGCCAGTCTCTGACGTTCATTCCATCGCCGTAGATCGGCAGTGCCTTTCCGGCAAGGATGTTCGTGATGATCAGGGGTATGAGTTTCTCCGGGAACTGATAGCCACCGTAGTTGTTCGAGCAATTGGTGGTCGTCACCTCCATGCCGAACGTATGGTGATAGGCCCTGACAAGATGATCGGAGGCAGCCTTGCTCGCCGAGTAAGGAGAATTCGGGGCATACGGCGTGGTCTCGGAAAATGCCGGGTCATGATCCCCCAGCGAACCGTACACCTCATCCGTCGAGACATGATGAAAACGGTGTTTTTTCCATGTGCCCGATTCGCACCACACCGTTCGTGCGGCCTTGAGCAGACTGTGCGTCCCTATGACATTGGTATCGATGAATTGATCCGGTCCCTCGATTGAACGGTCGACATGACTCTCAGCTGCGAGATGTATCAGGAGATCGATATCGTGCTCTCGGAGAAGCGTCTCGACGAGTGACGTGTTCTTGATGTCCCCTTGAACGAACGTCATCGAGGGATGGCCCAGCACGCCTGCGAGACTGGCGGCGTTTCCTGCATAGGTGAGGGCATCCAAGACGACGACCCTGTCCTCCTGGTGATTTTCGAGCCACCAGTTCACGAGATTCACACCGATGAATCCAGCTCCGCCTGTGATGAGAAGGTTAGACACGCATTTGCTCCGTGATCATTGTTTCCAGATTTTCACGCCAATGGATCGCGGGCATGGACCGTGTGCCCTCCAGCGCCCTCCATGTCTTCGATTTATCCATGACGGAATACTTCGGTCTGCGAGCGGGTGTTGGATGCTCTTCCGTCGTGATCGGGTGGACCTTCGTTCTGTTTGGAATCAGTCCGGCTTTGAATCCGATTTCTTCGATCGCGGTCGCGAAACCGTGCCATGTCGTCTCTCCCGAGTCGGTCCAGTGATGCATTCCAAGAATGCCCTCTTCCGCCATGCACCATAGTGCAACGGCGAGCGAATCGGAGAACGTTGGTGTTCCCATCTGATCCGAAACGACGGAGACCTCATCCCCTTCATTCATGAGACGGATCATCGTGGAAACGAAATTCGCGCCATTCGCACCATACAGCCAGGCCGTTCTGACGATGGTCCATTCCTTCAATCCGGAATCGATGATCGCCCTTTCGCCGCCGAGCTTGGTCCGGCCGTACACCGAGATGGGATTCGTCGGGTCGTCCGTCCTCCATGGCTCCTTCGATGCGCCATCGAAGACGAAGTCGGTCGAGACGTGTATCAATCGGGCACCATGTTTCATGGCTGCCTGAGCGAGAATTCCAGGACCCCTGGCGTTCACTTCATGCGCCATGTCTTCATCGGATTCAGCACGATCCACCGCCGTGTAGGCCGCGGTGTTGATGATCACATCCGGACGGAAATCGTTCACGGCCTCCTCGACCTGTTCGGCCGAAGTGATGTCCATGGTGTCGATCGGATGCAGCGAGACTTCATGGTTTCCAACGACGGAATTCGAGAGCGATCTTGCAAGCTGACCTCCGTCACCCGTGATGAGCGCTTTCACCGGTCCAGCTCCGCATTCTTCAGAAGTGGCAGCGCGATATCCTTCTCGGAGAGTTTCGGTTCGAAGCTGGTCTCAACGGGCCATTCGATTCCAATCTCAGGATCATCCCAACGGATTCCACGATCATGTTCCGGTGAATAGAACTCGGTGCATTTGTATTGAAAATGCGCTTGCTCCGAGAGGACGAGGAAGGCATGTCCGAAACCCGGTGGAATCCAGAGCATTCTCATGTTCTCCATGGAGAGTCGCGTTGCGGTCCATCGTCCGAAAGTCGGCGATCTGCGTCTCAGGTCCACCGCCACATCGAAGACGGAACCTTGCGTGATTCTCACGAGCTTCCCCTGGGGTTTCTCGATCTGATAGTGGATTCCTCGCAGGACTCCCCGGCTCGAGACGCTGTGATTGTCTTGAACGAAGTCGACATCCAAACCGATTTCCTCGAACGTCTTTCGGTTCCAGCTCTCAAGGAAGAAGCCTCTGTCGTCGGCATGGACGTTCGGTTCCAGAATGAGACATTCCGGGAGTTCTGTTGGGATCACCTTCATCGCGATTCTGATTACCCTTCGTTTCTCACCATTTCAAGAAGATACTGCCCGTAACTGTTCTTTTCGAGCGATCTTCCGATCTGAATCATTCTGGCATCGTCGATCCATCCATTGCGCCACGCGACCTCCTCCGGACAGGCGATCGAAAGACCCTGTCGCTTTTCAAGTGTCTGGACGAATTGCCCTGCCTGAAGAAGTGTCTCGAAGGAACCCGTATCAAGCCAGGCGGAACCTCTCCCCAGAAGTTCGACGTTCAAATCACCTGATTCGAGATAAGCCGCGTTGACACTCGTGATTTCGAGCTCACCGCGATCGGACGGCTTCGTGTTCTTCGCTATCTCGACGACTCGTTCGTCGTAGAAGTAAAGACCCGTCACTGCGAAGTTCGATTTCGGCTGATCCGGCTTCTCTTCGATGCTGACCGCTCTGTGGTGTTCATCGAACTCGATCACACCGTAGTCCTTCGGGTTGTTCACTCGGTAGGCGAAGACCGTCGCTCCCTGTTCCGACCGAGAGGCATCCGACAGTGTCTTCTGAAGACTGGTGCCATAGAAGATGTTGTCACCGAGAATGAGGGTGGAAGGCGACCCATCAAGAAACGATTCACCAATGATGAAAGCTTGTGCCAGTCCATCCGGACTTGGCTGAACCGCCCATTGGATGTCGATCCCCATTTCAGATCCATCACCGAGAAGCGCTTGAAAAGCCGCCTGGTCCTGTGGTGTCGTGATAATGAGGATTTCCCTGATTCCCGCGATCATCAGGACCGAAAGAGGGTAATAGATCATCGGCTTGTCGTACACCGGCATGAGCTGCTTGCTCACCGCGCGCGTGAGTGGGTAGAGCCGTGTCCCCGAACCACCTGCGAGGATGATGCCTTTTCTATTTTTCATCGCCGGGGCCTTTCTCAATCAATGTTTCGAGTCGGTTTATTCGTTGGATGTCCGGTCTGGGGCTTCCGTAGATGTAGTCTCTGAGAGTCCGCGCCTCCGAGATCGCCCGCTCTTCATGAAGACATTGGTGGAGGATTTCGACCATGGACACCCGGTATTCGATGGATTGTTCGAAGCCAATCGAACGATTGATCGCTGCCTCCATCGCCTTGATGGCACCTTCGCAATCCTCGTCCAGGAGCAGGATGGAAGCCCTCGTTTCATGCAGGGATGCGACGATCTGATCGGGTGCGTCGATCAAAGCCTCTTCGATGTTCATCATCGCATCACGGACTTCCGGTGGGTTCATCTCACATTGGAGAAGTGCCAGATTGTTCAACGCGATCCGATAGAGTCGATTCAAATCCTCTGATGCACTTTTCCTGTCTGCAAGAAGCGATGTAGTCTCCTTGAGTTTCTCCATCGCTTCCGGGAGATCGCCCTGGACCTTTGCAAGTGATGATTGCAGCATCAGAAATCGTGCCTGGTCCAGAGTGACGGCATCATCGAGTGCTCCACGATATTCAAGAGTCGAAAGAACGTCGCTCAGTTTCCTTGCATCAGGTTCAGCATTCGAACGCTCCGCGAGCATTGCGACCTCCTCCGCATGGGCGAGCCTCAATTCGTCGTCTTCGAGGTAGGAATCGATCAGTTCCAGTGCGTTTCTGTGGTCTTCGATCGTCAGTTTGCGCGATGCTCTCGTCCATGCACTCATCAGCCTGGGTTCGGACATCATCAGGGGACCGAACAATTCCGCGGCATCTCTTGCTCTTGACGATCCCAGCATCACTCTCAGCAAGGTGATTCGTACGATGAGCGGAGTGACGTTCTGATTCCTTCCCTGCCTGATACGTTCGTACAAGGCCTCTTCATCAGCGGCATCGTCGACGAAGGGTCGAATCATGGCATACGCGCGGTTCCCATAGCCGAGCTGCATGCATAGATTCGCGAACTCCAGCGTGTAAGCAAGTCGTTGATTCTCGGGAATACGGGCGAGGCCGATTTCCGAGATCTCGACGGCCTCCTGATACATGCCGGCGCGCAACGCGCTCTTGGTCGCCCAGTAGATCGGGTCGACCATCGTCGGGTGGTTCATGTACGTACGCATGGCGATCCGATAGGCTTCTTCATCCATGCCTTTCGAGGTGTGGATCAGCCACGCGACTCTTTGAGCTTCGTACATGTTGATCAGATCATCCGCCATGCGGGAGGACTCATCGACCTGATCGTCCGAAGGTTCGAGCTTGCCGCTGCTGTGCTCGGTCGAATCGGCGACAAGTCTCAGCACCCTCGCCATGCTGGGACGGACCTCGCTTATCCTGGACAGGAGTCCATCCAGTTCCGGGTTGTCCGGCTGATTCTCGACCATCTCGTTCGCAAGCATGATCAGAACCTCGAGGTTCTTCGGCTGCAGCCTCATGATCTTTCTGAGTGCCGCCTTTCTCTCGTCCTTCATTCCCGCTTTCTGATAGCTCTCCGCTGCGACGAGGATGTTCAACACGTTTTCGGGAGCGATCTCCAACATTCGTTGAATGTTCCTGAGTTCGGATTCCCTGCTTCCCGCCGTCCTGCTCACCAAGGCCATGTATCGAAATCTTTCACCCGGCTCGATCTCTTCCATCTCCTGGAGAAGAAGAACCGCTTCTTCCTCTCTGTTCATCGCAGCAAGCACCATCGATTTGCCGAGGATGGCGATCGAGTTTCCGGGTTCGTTCTCCAATATCCTGTTGAATGAGGACATGGCTTCTTCGAAGAGTTCCCGGCTTGCCTGGAACTGTGCGAGTGAGAGATAGTCGAGGGTCCCCTCCGACTTCTCTGCAAGTTCACGAAGCTCATCGAGTGCCGAGCGGTATTCCCCCTCCTTGACCAGCACACCCGCCTTGGTGCGTGATTCCCGCAATGTGAAGATGCGAGCGTTCTTGTAGTCACTCAGATACTCGAGAGCGAGCGAACCATTGCCCGTCTTTCTGAGAAGTTCGATCATTCCTGGATACAGGGAACTCAGTCCCGGCCTGAGATCGATCGCTTTCCGAAGATAGAGGGCCGCGCCTTCCAGATCATTCTGGTTACCTTTTTGAAGCAAGCCGCTCATCAGCACGAGAGCGTCGATAGACCCCGGTGATTTCTTGATGATCTCATCGAGTCTGATGATGAGGCTCGCTCTTTCAGAGGTTTCAAGATCATCGAGACTCGAGGCTCTGATCACCTTTGCGGTCACCGTTTCGGGTGAATCATCACCCGACAAGCGCACGATGTTCGCAAGGGCTTCCTCGGCGGTTTCCCGATCACTGATCCAGATGTTCGGATAGGTCGCGATCAATCTCGACGCCGGAAGACTGTCCGGTATCAATCCAAGTATTCTGCGGAATTCGAGCAGCCGAAACTCCTCTTCGAAATCGAGACGAAGCAACTCTCTGAGCATGCGCAGCTGGATCGATTGATAACCGACCGTCGAAGATGGCATGGATCCTGTGCTTTGCGCGAGTTCGAGGTATAGAGCCGATCCTCGGGTCTTGTCATCCTGTATTTCAAGGTTGAGCATCGGTACTTCGTATTGGCTTTCGGTCCGGGATTCGATCAGTGCAATCAATTCCAGACGGTCGGATTCGGACTGGATGTCCATTCTCGCCATTTCGACCAGAACATTCAGGGGAACATCAGGCGCGCTCATGGCCCAATCCAGCGCTTTTCGAACCTTCAATCCATCTCCATCCTGAATTGCGAGGGAGGTGAATGCCGGCATGAGCGCGGAGGCGGCCGTGATGTCGCGTTGATCGGTCGAATCAATGAACTGTTCGATGACCCTCATCAGATTTCTACGTTTGCTCTCAAGGCCATAGATGAATTTCTCGTCACCTTCGAGAAGCATGCGCGCGTAAAGTTGGAGACCTTTGGTGGTCGCCCTGTTTCGAAGAACGGATTCAATACGGGTGATCCCACGTTCGAAGTTCTGGCTTCTGTAATGAGCAAGTGCGAGCGCGATCCCGCTGATGTACGTTCTTTTCTGAGCCTCCATCGCCTCGTAGGTGGATATCGCACCAGACAGATCCCCCGCCGCCTCCTGGCTCCTGCCCAGCATGTATTTCAGAATCCGCAACGTCGTTTCGTCATTCTGGAAGAGCGCGATCGCCTTGCGCATGATCGGCCCGCTTTCCTTCGGATCATTTCTGTATGCGACCAATGCCTCGGCAAGGACTCTTTCGTTCCCGGTCTTCGAAGAGTCGATTCTCAAGGACCTCTGAATCCAGGGATCGACGTAGTTTTCGAAATCCCATTTCGACTTCGGATCCAAGGCTGCGATGCACGCCATCAGTCTCGCGAACACGATCGTCTCTGGAAAATTCCCATCTGATTCCGTCGCCTCATTCAACGCAGCCTGGAGATTCGCTCCTTCCCATAATTGCTCGATCCGTGCATTGGCGATGACTGGATTCGTGAGACTCATTTCAACTGTCTTGCTCTCAAGAAGCCTCGATTCATCCTTCATCCCCATGTCTTCCATCATGGAAATCATCATCAGCACCGACTCGGCATCAATGTCATCCCGGGATGCAGCACTGGACAGTCTCTGCTTTGCTTCCACCTTGCGACCGCTTCGATCCATCGCCTCGATGAGAACCAGCTCGAGCGACTGGTTGTCGGGGTATTCATTCGAATACGCGAGAAACGTCTCGTAGATCTCTTCCGCAGACGCGTCCAGAGTCACGCTTCGAATCTTGTATTCACGAATCGGCCAGGAGCGTTCTTCCGGTGCGATCTCTCTGATCCGCTCGATGCTGTCGAGAGCTGCCGAAGTGTCTCCCAGTCGCAACTGAGCGATCGCTCTCTTCTGGTGGGTCTTCGCATCATCCTCCGGGAGCTTTTCAGCGGCGCGCAGTGCCTTCAACGGCTGATTCGTGATGACATAGATCTCGAACAGCGCCTGCAAGGCCGTCATGTTGTCCGGGTCGAGAGTCAGAGCGAAGTTGTAGTATCTTTCCGAGGCGAAGAGGTATTTACCGTTGTCGTCTGTATTTCGGATTCTGGTGTCCGCGAGCGCAAGGGCGAGCTCAAGATCATTCCTGTCATTGGCCAGTGCGAAACTCAAAGGATTCAAGGCCGCTGCGTAGTCTCCCTTTTCGTATGCGGCCATGCCCTGGATCTTGGCTGCGACAACGCGTCGTTGCCTGTTCCATGAAGACAGCTTCATCGCTGCCAGAAGCAGAAGCGCGATCAACGCGATCAGACCGACAAGCAGTGCCAGTCTTCTTTTTGCTCTTCTGTTCATATTCCAACGATCTTGAAAAGTGTCTTGATGATGATCTTGACGTCAAGAAGGAGAGTCGCCCGGTTCACGTATTCGATGTCGTACTTGATCCATTCCTGGAAATCGAGGCCTGGCCGTCGAGTCCTCTCGACCTGCCACAGGCCGGTGATTCCGGGACGGATACTGAGCCTCGCCTCTCGCCATGCAGGACAGAATTGATTTTCGTTCTCCGGGCTCGGCCTCGGGCCGACCAGGCTCATGTCACCGATCAGAACGTTCCAGAACTGCGGCAGTTCATCGATATGGAAGCGTCTCAGGAAACCGCCCACTTTCGTGATTCTGGGGTCGTTCTTGATGAAGACCTGAGGACCGTCGGCGATGTTGTCCTCCTGCAGATCCAGAACCATCGATTCGGCATCGCGCATCATCGTCCGGAACTTCCAACACCTGAATATTCTGCCTCCCTTGCTCTGCCGTTCGTGACCGAAGAACACGGGGAGACCGCTGGTGAGTGCGACGGCCAGAGACACCGGGATCAGAAGCGGGAGAAGAACAAGGAGAATCATGAATGCGACCGCGACGTCGATCAAGCGCTTCGCCATCTGGTATCCGGTCGTTTCGGACTCAACGGCACCTTCCGGTATGTGGTTCAGCGGGGTGCGGATCTCTGCGATCTCACGGACTCTTACCTGAGCATCGATGAAACATGATTCATCATCACCGATCGTCATCGGTCCGATCATCATTTCCGAAGAGACGATCGACTCCACCCCTCCAATCCAGATGGGGGGGACCATGGCGACCATGTTCGCCCCGAGTTGTCTTTCGTCGACGCCCCATATTCCCGGTTTCAGCTGCTTGATGCCGGAAATCGATTCATCGGGGTTCTGCCATGAAGCCACAAGCCTCTTCACGAGTCTCTCATCCAGTCGGGGGTTCTCTCCGGTGTAGTCGACATGTCCCTTGACCTCGTAATGGTCGGTTCTGTTCCAATCGACGTAGCGTCTGAGTTCCTTGAGGGCCTTGTAGCGCCGCACGTTTCTCGACCAGGCTTCGGCGATGCTCGGTCGTCGCGTGAGCATCACGCCGTGCGAGCCGATGTATCTGCTCGTGTAGTCTCTGCTGATTCTGATCAGTTCGTCGCCTTCTGAGACGACTCTTTCAACGTAATCCCCCACAGGCGTCTTGATCCGCACTCGAGTGATCGGTGCACGATTCCACACGATCGAGTCGGCGATGGATTTCAATTCGAACGTCGCGAACTGATTCATGTCCATCAGCATGAACATGTCCGCGCCCGGCTGCTTGACGAACGGGGTTGCGCGTCTCACGCATTGAATTCCACGACTGCGCCAGTAGGCGTCGTGCAGCTCCTCTGCGGACAGCCCCCACATCCGAAACTCGTCAGTATCGAACTGCATGTTTCTGACGGAATCGTGGTCGTTCATCGATTCCGGTTCGAGATATTCGAATCCATTGATCACTCTTTGCTTCTGCTTTTTCTTGATCTGGCGTTCAGTGATTCCGTGAGCGCGTTTCGTTTTCGCACACCTGCGGCCTCTTCCTTGATGACCTGTTCAATCGATTTGGAAACCGATGTGATGTCCTTGTAGTCCGACTTGTCCGCATAGTTGAGCACGACGCCGAGATATGGAGCGTTCAGATCATGGAGATCGCGGACGCATCTCTTGAGAGGGACTCTCGATCGACCCTTTCTCAATGCGAGAATCACACCATCGACATTGCCTGCGATGGGCATCGATTCGATGGATCCGGACAACGGACCCGTATCGATGATGACGAAATCGAATTTGTCACGCAGTTCCTCGAAAAGATTCTCCACCACATCCATCTGCATCATTTCCGGAGTGACCACCTCGTCCAATCCGATCGGAATCAGGCAGAGATTGTCCCGGTCGAGTTCCACCAATTTCTCATCGATCTCACCTTCCTTGATGATCTCCTTCAGTCCACGCCGGTCGAGCATGTTCAGAGAATGTGACAGTGAACGACCGACGAAGTCGCAGTCGACGATGCAGGTCTTGAATCCTGCAGCTGCGTACGAATGGCCGAGCAATTGGACCAAGGTCGTCTTTCCATCACCCTGGAACGGGCTCGAGATCAACATGATGTACCCCGAGTCCTGCCGGAAACGGATCGACTCGATCTTGTTTCGGAGTTTGTGCACGCAATTCATGCCGATGTTCAGGAGTTCCGGCTCCATCGAAGCCCTGGAGGTGTCGGGAACCACGCCCAGGCAGTGGAATTGTCCCTGATCCATCTTCAACTGTCTGATCGCGAACGTTCTCTGATCCACCGAACCGATCAGGAAAAAGACCCCCAGCACGAGCACGACGGCACCTCCGAAGGCACCGAATGCGATGGCCCCCCGCCTGTCCCTGTCAGGTGATTCGGGCTTCGTCGCGACCTGCCCTATCTTCACCTGATCCTGGATGTTGGGTTCTTCCCGCTCAAGACTGGTCAGGCGTTCATCAAGAACCGCACCATCCGCCTCATTGGATTCGATCTCTCTCTGCAGCGAGTCGTATTCGTTCTGAAAATTCTGGAGGTCACGCATGTCCTTGCGACGACTGTCCAGCTTTTCACTGATCTTCTGTCTGAGTTCCGTCTGGTTTCTGAAGGACTTCTCCTTGCCCACGGGTCCGCTCTTCCATCGGTTCGCCGCATCCAGCTTCACCGATTCCAGTGTCGCTTTCGTCGCTTCGATCTGTGAAGACAGGTTGCGAATGATCCGATGTTCCCTGCCCAATCGGGAACGCAACGTCGCCAGTTTGATCTCCTGTTGCTCGAGATCGACCTGCAGTCCGTTGATCCTCGGTTCGAACACCATGAGCTCCTGATCCGTCGGGTCCGGAATCGCGTCGCCCGTCAGTTCCTCTCCCAGTCTTCTCTGTCGCTCTTCGATCTTTGCAAGCGTTTCATCGATCTGCTCGATCATCCCGTTGTACGCGGCACACTCCTCGGATTTGGCGGCGATGAGTCCGCTGACATCCGCCACGACGTTGTTGCTGTTCGTCACCAGCTCCTGCTGTTGTCGCCTCAGATTGTTGATCCTGCTTCGGATCTTCATACGCTCATCGCGAATCTGCTTCTTCGTATCGGAAATCGCAACGCTCTTGTCGTTTCCATGGATTTCCATGTACGCGTTCATGATCGCATTGGTGACCGTTTTAGCGGACTCCGGATCCCTGTCCTGATAGATGACTTCGATGAGCTCCGTGCCCTTCGGATTCTCCGAGGTCAGATTCCTCTTGATGCTCGTGTAGAGCGGGTAATAGCCTCTTGTTCTCTGGAGATCCTGCAATTGATCCGAGTCGAGAGCCCTGCTCACCACGTCATCCGATGTGACCAGTGAAACCTGTGTCTTCAGATACGACTGATGGCTCTTCGCATTGCTCCCGTCGTCCTGAAGCATCTTCACGACGATCGCCCTGTTTGACGAGGCGATCAGAAGACCGCTGCTTCTGTACATGACCGGGGTGAGATTCCATGCAAGGAAGGCGCCGATACCTCCAAGTACGACCCCAAGAATGCATGCGATCATCCACCTGCCTGCAAGTCGGTCACGAACCATCTCAATCGGACTCGCCTGTGGAGCCGGATCGCCGTTGAATTCGTTGTTCTGAATCGAGTTCTGAGTCATGATCGTCCACTTTCATCAAACGTGTAGTTTCTCAAGCCCTCTGGTTCCATTGTCTCCGGGAGGGACATCATGTCCCTCATCAGATCCTCCGGCATCTCCGACATGAAATCATTGACCTTCTCATGGAGTTCTTCACCGGACAGGTTCCCCTCGAACACCAACTGGATCTGTGCCACTCCGAGTGAAGATGCGCGGCGTCCCATCGCTCCGAGCTCCTGAAGCAGCGCCATGTCGTTCACGAGTCCCGCCATGGGTGTCATGAAGATGGAGACGACAACCATCTCATTTCTGGTGATCGACCGATCCGCTCTCCAGAATCGATGGACCGACATGTTCGCCTCGATGTCGCCAATGCGGACGTCGAGTCTTTCCGCCAAACCGCCCTCGTCCACGCCGACATCCTCCTGGAGAAAGGACCACCCTGAGGCGGGATAACATCGAGGCGGGTGGTGTCCATGCATGTCTCTCAGATCGATGCAATGGATGAGAGCGAACGTGAGAGACCCTTGCGCTCCATATCTGCTGAAACGGCGACTCACCAATCCATTCGGATTGAGTATCTCCTGTGCGGAGGTCGGAATCACGACATCCTGACCGACCCAGGTGCCGATCTGAAACGGAAACTCCGATATCTGTCGTGCGATGTCCTCATGGTATTTTCCGAGGCCTTCCGAGGGCACGGATTCATTCGTCCGAATCACCCCGGCCGCGACGAGAAAACCAATGGCCATGAAGGGAGTCATCAGGCTGAGTGATTTCCAGAACACGGACGTTTTGCTTCTTGATCTGATCATGCGAACGCCAGCCTCCAGCGCATGCATGGAACATCCAGCCACGTCAGCAGTTTGATGATTCCGAAGAGCATGATGAGTGCCATGGGAATCATGGCCAGCCCTGAATACCAGTGGAACGAATCGGCGAACTGTTGTGTCGAGAATCCATACACGATGCTGGTCAGGACCAGCCTCATGATGTTGCAGGTCAGGGCGATCAGAGGACTGACAAGTAGAAGCCCCATTCGAACTTCCGTTCGAAACGGGGCACTGAACACGAATCCGAACACGACGAGGCCCAGTGCGAAGACCATGCGCATTCCGTTGCATGCTTCTCCGATCGCGACGTTTATGGGGGGATCGCCGACTTGAATGATCAACCCCTGCCTTATTGCATCGACGCCGATTCCGTCAAGAACGCCCATGGTCAGATCTGTCGCCAACGCCTGCATCGGTTCCGCCAGGGAGATTCTCACCAATCCCGGTGTTGGAATGATGAACAGCAATGCGATGAGTGCGGGGCCGAACTGCCTTGCCACTTCCAGTCCCATCACGGCGAGCAGGCTTCCGATCAGCATGAAGATCGCACCCAGATGCCATGCGATGAGCGTGTTCGATTCGATCCCCCATTGAAGAAGAAAGTACCCGGCGATGATGATGATCAGACCCACGAAGCTCGGCTCGTAACCGATGAATTGGATTCGTGAACGTCGCACCCAGAAAAGATAGAAAGCGACGACGGGCGCGAACAGGGCTTGTCCGTTTTCGGTGTCTGTGATCGACCTGCTGTACATGTCCGCCCAGGCTTCAAGTCCGACCCACACTGCGAGACCCATGATCAGAGCCATGAGAGACGCTTCAGCGTAGCCGAGTCTTCTTGGTCCTCTCACGTTCACGAGACTCTCCTCTTGAACACGCCTGGCGGGGTGATGCTGAGATCATGAGGCGTCATGATCGAAGAGGTGCCTTTCTCGACGGTCGAGTTTCTGGTGATGATGGATCGGATCAGTGTCGAATCCGCTCCGACTCTCGAGCCCTCAAGGATCACCGAATCCTGCAGCAGGCATCGTGCTTCGACGGTCACATCCGGGCCGATGATCACGTTTCTTCCCAGAACCGCGGTCGGGTCGATCTTCGCCGAACTCGAGATGAAAGGCCCGTGTGTGTCACCTTCGTTCGATGGGGTGAATTCGATCAACTGCTTCAGATAGGCATGTGGCGTGGAGAGTCGGGTGCTTCTCCTGGTGATCTCCCTGACCAGTATTCTCGAGCCCGACTCGAGAACTCTTGGAATCAATTGTTCCTTGAAATCGAAGAATCCAAGATCGGGAACCATGTCCAGCATGCTCCTCTTCATGAGAATCATGCCTGCGGTTTCGTGCTCCGCGGTTCTGCCGAGCACGCCGCTGACGTCATCGGAATGAAAATCGTCACAGAAGAGTTTCTCGGGGTATTCCGGAGGCACCCGGTTGCCTTCGATGAAGATCAGATTCTCGATCCCGCTTTCCCCTCCGATGAAGTCCTTCAGGGCGCCTGCCGTGCCTCGGTGTGATGCCTGATCCACATGGACCTTGATTTCAAGGTCATCTCTGGTGTGACAGGTCTCGATCTGTTCCATCAGAGAGGCGACGTCATCGGCTCGTCCGGTGACGATGCTGATGTTCCGTACCC
>CABYSN010000032.1 GCA_902521645.1 Planctomycetota bacterium | reverse complement strand
CGTGCACGGCTCACGGACCTGATCGAAGCACTTGCGATCGAGGACGACGTCAAAGCGGAGCAAGCCATCTGGGAGGTCGTCGATCAGGATGCGTTCTATCGGTTCTGGGCGATGGAGGGTCTGCTCAGCTTCTGGGACGGCTATTCCGGAAATCGCAACAACTTCTTCGTCTACCACAATCCCGAGACCGGAAAGCTTCATTTCGTTCCCTGGGGTGCGGACTCGATGTTCGAGACCTACAGCAAGCTGGGCGAGAACCCCGCCTCGCCTCGTTGCGTGCGAACGGTCGGTCGTCTCGCCTATCGCCTGTATCAGATGCCCGGCGCGCGGGATCGCTACGCGCGAACCATGCGACGTCTGCTTGAGGGTGTGTGGCAGGAGGAAGCGATTCTCGCCGAGATCGACCGTGTCGAGTCGATGGCGAGGCCGCATCTCTGCGACGTGCAGCGGACCTCCTTTGATCCGGATCGCATTCGTGCGTGGGTGAAGGAACGTCGTGCCATGGTCGAGCCGGAGGTTTCGGGCGACGACATGCCGCTCTGGGCTCAGGCGCCAGAGCCGCCACCGATCATCGGAGGCGAGCAGACGCCCGATGAGAGTCTGTTCGCAGCCGCCAAACTCGGTGATGTGAAGGCGATCAAGGCGCATCTCGCCGATGGAACCGACATCAACGCACGCGATGATGGTGGAGGCAGCGCGCTCGGCATGGCATCAGTCGCTGGTCAGGTGGATGCGATGCGCTATCTGATCGATCATGGTGCCGACCTCGACGCCCGATCGAACGATGGTGGCGTGGCACTGCACGGTTCGGCTTTCTTCGGTCGGTACGATGCGGTCGAACTGCTGCTCTCCTCCGGTGCCGATCCGAACATCAGGAACAACGACGGGTTCACGCCTGCGGACATCTCCGCCGCTCCCTGGAACGAGGAGGTCCGGGGCATCGCGGAATTCTGGTCGAGGTGGCTTGGTCTCTCCATGGACATGGATGAGGTGGAAGCCAATCGCCCCCGAGTCGTCCGTCTTCTCGGTGAGCATGGCGGCACCTTCTCGGCGATGCTGCCGAAGTCGACCGAGTCGATGTTGTGGGAGGCTGCGAAGGAGGGTGACATCCTGGCCCTGAAGAAGGCCATCGATGACGGCGCGGATCTGGATCGACTCGACGGGATGGCCATCTCGCCGCTCTGCTGGGCGTCCCTCATGGGTCAGGACGAGGCGGTCGAGCTTCTGCTTGATGAAGGTGCGGACATCGATCGCCGGAACGGCGACGGCGGAACGCCCCTGCATGCGGCGGCGTTCCTGGGTCGCAGCAGCACCGTCATCCTGCTCCTGACTCGCGGGGCCGATCGGGACGTCCGAAACAACAATGGACAGACCGCACTGGACACGATCGCCGGTGGATGGAATCAGCAGATGCGCGGCATCGTCGAATACATCGCCGATCTGCTGAAATTCAAGGTCGATCCGGCCGCGGTCGGTCGAGCCTGGCCCGGCGTCGCCGATCAGCTTCGATCCAGAGTCCGTTGAGATCTTAAATCACGTTCGTCAACGGAGATCTCCATGACACGTTTCTCGATCCCGTTTCTTCTGATCCTTCTCGGCACGGTGACCGCTGTCGTGTCATCGGATCAGGAGCAGGGCTCGGAGCCGAACGCAGCCAGCATCGTCATCGAGATCGACGCCCCCGTCGAGAAATACGACCGGATGATCTTCGGCGGCTTCATCGAACACCTGGGAAAGCAGATCTACGGTGGCTTCTTCGAGCCCGGTTCACCTCTGGCCGACGAGGACGGATTCCGTCTCGATGTGATCGAGGCGATCAGGGAATTGAAGGTGCCCGTCGTGCGCTGGCCCGGAGGCTGCTTCGTCGATAGCTACCACTGGAAGAAGGGTGTCGGCGAGAACCGTCAGCCTTATGACGATGATCGCTGGGGCGTGCGGGAGCCGAACACCTTCGGAACCCATGAATTCATCGAGCTGTGTCGCCGGCTCGATGCGGAACCCTACATCTGCCAGAACAGTCTCGCGAGTGTTCAGGAGATGGCCGACTGGGTGGGCTATTGCAACGACGTGACCGGTCCGCTCGCCGAACTGCGCGCGGCGAACGGCCATCCCGACCCCTTCGGCGTCGAGATCTGGAGTGTCGGAAACGAAAAGGTCGGGAAAGGCTACATCGACAAGGTGCGTGACACCGCGGTGGCGATGAAGGCGGTCGATCCGAGCATCTCGGTGACCTGCTCCGGGTCGCATGGGCCGAGCGCCTACATCGAACCGTATCTCTTCGAGACCGCCGGTACGCACCTCGACCTTCTTTCGGTGCACGAGTACTGGGTCCCGAACTTCCAGTCGCATCAGACGCCGGACTACCTCACCTGCATGATGCTCAGTGAGAAGCCTGACGCGCACATCGGTGCCGTCGTCGACTCGATCGACAAGGCCGGGATGCGCGGGCGGATCACCATCGCCTTCGATGAATGGAATCTTCGTTCCTGGCATCATCCCGGATTCTCCGGGCATCACCCACGGACGGTCGATCATCAGGATCCTGAAGTGATCGCATTGATCGAGGCTCGAGACAAGAGCCTCGAGCCATCCCTCTACACCATGGCGGACGCGCTTTTCTGCGCGTCGTTCTTCAACGCCTGTCTTCGTCATGCCGAGGATGTCGCCATGGCGAACATCGCCTGCCTCGTGAATCAGACCGGACCTCTTCGTGTCCATCCTGAAGGCGTCCTTCGACGCACTCATTTTCATGCCATGGCGATGTATGCGAATCTTCTTCAGCCGAACGTGGCGAGGTCGCAGGTCGAATCGTCTCGTCTCACGCACGGTGATTCGTCGGTCGCCCTGGTCGATGCCGTCGCCACCGTCGATGACGCAGGCAGTACATGGACCGTCGCCATGATCAATCGCCACCCTTCGGAATCGATCCGTTGCACGGTCGCACTGGGCGACGCACCGGTCGACGGCGTCTTCCCCGCGGTGATTCTCTCCGGCGACTCGCCTGATGCCTTCAACGACATCGAACTCCCGGATCGGGTCGCGCCCGTCAAGGCCGAGATGGTCTTCAAGCAGGGGGTCGTCACTCTGCCGCCTCATTCCTTGTGCTTCGTCGAGATGTCGCCGGAGAAATGATGGTGGAGAAGAGCGACACGATTCCCTTCCAGTGCCATTGTGGATACGACCCCACCGGATTCGATTCCGATGGCATCTGTCCTGAATGCGGCCGATCCAGGGGTGAGAGGAAAGGATGGCTCTCCGCACCGCTGTGGTCATGGCGCCACTGCGGCTCATGGTGGCTGAGATTCGGATTCGCATGTTCCGTTCTGACACTCGTTCTCGGAATCGCCAGTTCGGTCTTGGTCATCTATCTCGTGGACGAGCTTTCCGGGGGTGGTTTCAAGGGAGGAACTGCGGGGATCGCAATTCTCTATCCGCCGCTTCTCTGGCTCTTCGTGCAACTTCCTGTCGTCGTCTTCAGTCTCATCATCCTCGGCATCGGCAGGAATCGATCGAAGAAAGCGCAGGGCGCCGGCAATGGTGCGGCGATGCTGTCTCGCTACAGTGGCGCGTGCATGCTCTTCGGGATGGTCGGTTCCTTGATCGTCATCATCATTGGAACAGTCCTCATCTTCCAATGATCGAGGGTTCGATCGTGGAAACCGGGCGGAACCTCCGGGGGTGATCCTGCGTACTCATCCTGCGTGGTGGGGCCATGGAGAGAAGAACACATGTTTCATCGAACGATCGTCCGCACCGCGGGGCTCACTGCCTGCGGGCTCATCGTGACCGCGCTTGCGAACGCGGACTGTCCACCGGATCTCGACGAGAATGGTCGTATCGATGGTGGGGACCTGACCCTGATGCTCGCTTCCTGGGGTCCGTGCTCGACCGATTGCTCCAGTGATCTTGATTCGGATGGTGTGGTGGGGGGTGCTGATCTCACGACACTGCTGTCGGCCTGGGGTCGGTTGGTGCGCCTCGATTGCGACTGCAATGGCATTTCCGATGAAGCGGAGATCGCGGATGGCGCCGACGACCTCGACGGCGATGGCGTGCCCGATCAATGCGGTACCACGACTCCCGACGAGGGGACGCTGGTGTTCGCTCAGTCGCTCGATCATCGGGACGCGGGCCCCTACGACGAAGCGATGATGGAGGCGGACTGGAACGACCCCGTCTGGTCGAACGGCGTGGACGATCAACGGGTTTCGATCGTGGAGACGGATGAAAGCGGCAATCGAGCCCTTGCGGTGCTTTATCCAGAGGGTGAATACGGTACGTCCCGGACCGGCGCGCAGTGGAAGGTGCCGCTTGGTGGTTCGTTCGAGCGCATGACGCTGCGCTACCGGATTCGATTCACCGGTGACTTCGATTTCGTGAAAGGCGGCAAGCTCCCGGGCCTGATCGGCGGAACCGGAAACACCGGAGGCAGCATCCCCGATGGCACCGATGGGTGGAGTGCGCGCATGATGTGGCGCACCGACGGCGCGATCGTTCAGTACGTCTACCACCCCGATCAGCCGGGCGGTTACGGAGAGGATCTTCCCTGGTCGAGTGACGGTGAACCGCTCCGCTTCGAACCGAATCGCTGGTACGCGCTTCGTCATGAGATCGTCATGAACACCCCGGGTCAGCATGACGGCGTGATTCGCACCTGGCTGGATGGAGAACCGGCTCTCGTCGTCACCGACATGCGATTCCGGGATGTCGACACCTTCGCCATCGACAGCCTCTACTTCAGCACCTTCTTCGGTGGCGGCAGTTCGTCCTGGGCGACCACCCGGGATGAAGTGATCTGGTTCGACGACTTCGAAGTTCGCACCTTCGACGAATGACCCCCTTCGGATCGACCTCTGCGAGCGTCTGAAGATAAGATCTCCATCGAACCACTGCCGGTCGGTCGATGCGCCGTCCGGGCGTATCGATCCAGGACTCCATGCGGAACAGGAAATCATGACGACAGGACAAGTGGCGCAGGAAACCACGCAGAGAGTTCCGGTGCTGATTCTCAACGGCTTTCTCGGATCGGGAAAGACCACGCTGCTGAGAAATCTGATCATCCAGTCGCACAAGACGAAACTCGATCTCGGTGTCGTCGTGAACGACATGAGCGAGCTCGATGTCGACGGTGAGGTCGTCGCGCAGACAGAATATTTCGAAGAGGGCAACACTCGATTCCATTCCATCCACGCCTGCGTCCTGAGCAGCGGCAAGGGTGTTCAGGAACTTCAGAACGCGCTCGAATCGATGTGCTCCGAGAGTCTTCCGGAACTGATCATCATCGAAACCAGCGGCAGCTGCCATCCGATGCCGCTCGTCAGGTTCTTCTCGGCGCAAGCCGGATTCAAGATGACCGGTCTGCTGACACTCGTCGATGCCGCGATGATCGATCAGGACTACGACCATGGACGACGGATCGTGCCCACCATGGAGCGCAACGTCCAGACTGAACGACGCGACACGACGAATCTTCTGGTCGAGCAGATTCTCTTCTGCAGTCATGTCCTGCTGACCAAGGCCGATCGGATCGACGATGCGAGACTTCAGATGGTGGCGAGTTCGATCAATGGACTGAACCCGTTCGTGCCGGTCATGGCCTTGCCCTGGGGAAACCTCCCGCTCGAGGACCTGCGGGCGATGCCTGAGTACGACTACCATCGAGTCCGTCCGTTGATCGAGGAGCTCGCGCCCACGCTCGAGATGGAGGGCGGTGACGAGCGCCCGTACGATCTCGAGACCCGGGTCATCAAGGACGATCGTCCCTTTCATCCGCAACGATTGTGGGACACGTGCACCCGGCATCTCGGTGAGAAGATCTACCGAAGCAAGGGCTTCTTCTATCTCTGCAGTCGTGACGAGGTTTCTTTGTTGTGGAATCAGGCCGCGGCCGGCATCAACCTCGATCTGGTTGGCTTCTGGCGCGCGGGCATCCTCGAAGATGAGAACAGCAATCTCGATGAGATGGAGCGGGCGGGTCTCCGGGAGATCCTTGCGAGGGAGCCCGGTCGCTTCGGTGATCGTCACTGTCATCTGACCGTGATCGGTGACAAGACGCAGGTCGACCAGTTCACGGAGGCACTCACCCAGTGCTTCCTGACTGATGACGAGATTCTTCGCTGGCAGGCAGGCGAGACGTTTCCCGATCCCTGGCCTGAGAACTACACCACGCGAACGCAGTGAGAAGTCCATCGCGATTCAGGTTCGAGAGGGTGCGTCGTTCAGGACGAGTGCCAGTTCGCCAGCAGGGCCGAGAGGTCGGTTCCTGAGACGATGCCATCGCAGTCGAGGTCCGCGTTCTTGTCGGCTCCGCTGCTTCCCCACTCGGCGAGAAGAATCGAGAGGTCTGCCCCCGAAACCGTGCCATCGTGGTTCAGGTCGCCCGGCAGGCCGCAGGTCTCGAGAAAATCGTTCGGCTCCGGTTCGACGATGAAGTCCCGCCAATCACCCTGATTGGCCCCGCAGAACAGACTCTCCGAGATCTCCACGAACAGCGCTCCCGGGACGCCGGGCTGGTCGAAGATGCGGATCACCGTTTCGCCTTCATCCGACACGTTGTACTGGAAGGTGCTGTCCGTGATCACCGAGAACGTCTCATCCATGTAGAGGGCGGCGCCGTCTCGTGCGATGTTTCCGTTCAGTCGGCAGCGCTCGAGGCGGAGGTTTCCGATCCGGTCCAGCGCGAGGGCGCCTCCGAACAGCGACTGATTGTCGCAGATCGAGCTGTTGAGGCATTCGAGGTTGGTTCCGGGAGCTTCGGCGTAGATCGCACCTCCCTCCAGATCCGCGATGTTGTTCGTGATGAGGGTGTTGTTCAGCACGAGTGATCCGTACATGAAGATCGCACCACCGTGCGTGAAGCTGCTGTTGTTTCTGAGAATCGAGTCGTTGATCACGTACTCGCCGCCATAGTTGCAGATGGCGCCGCCCCATCCCATGCTGTCGTATTCGTTCTGCGGTTCGACATCGCACTCCTCGATCGTCACCTGATCGAGTTCGACCCTCGCGAACTCGCTGTAGATGCCGCCACCCCGGACGACACCGTAGATCTCCGCACCGACTCCGTTTCGCAGAGTGAGTGATTGAAGACGAACCGGTTCGTTCGATTTCGTGAACGCACCGGAGACGACCACGCAGCTTCCGAAGGAGAACATCTTCGGCTGTGAGCCATCGATGATCGTCACGCCCTGGCCCGATCCGGTGATCGTGATCTGTTTTCTGATGAAGAGATTCTCATGCCAGACACCGGGTGCGACTCGAATCTCATCACCATCCTGAGCGACTTCCACCGCGGATGCGATCGTCGGATGATCGGCCGGAACCTCCAGGACCTCAGCCATGGTCGAAGCCGTCGTCACGAGCAGCAATGCCAATGCAGTGGTCGGGAAACGAGTCATTCACACACCATAGTGCGTCTCATGCAGCGGCTCAATGGGAAACATGCTGCGTTTCGTCAGGGTGTCGCTTGCCGCTTGAACGTGTCGTGCGAGCCGCCCATGGGCTGCTGATTCGGTCGGCCGTCATCCACATTGAGCACCTACGGTGTCGCCACGTGTTCTTCGTGGGCGCGTCGGGGTCCGGAGATCGAGAGATCTTCGAAGCGATCGTTCAGTTCGTGAAGCATGTCGACCATGTCCTGGTCGTCGGTCATGTACGGTCGTCGTTCCTCGTACGCCGCCAGGATCATCCCGGCCTTCTCCTTCAGTGCTCGATCGGTGGGCGTCCTTATTGTCAATCTAATGTCGATAAGATGGCACGTGCCTTTTCGCCAGGATGGGATTCTCTCGTAGTTTTCGGGGTGAGGTGATTCGAACCCGCGACAACTGTACTGAAGCGGTGGTTCATGGACGCTCGGTCAAGGACGCTCGGTCACGGACGCTGGCAGCACCGGTATCGGAACCTCGCCGTGGCACTTGAATCAGGGCACGAACGGAATGTTGTATCCCAAGCGGCGTGACGGTCCGTCCGCTTTCCAGTCCCACTGTCCGCCGATCCACGCCTCGTCGCACTCGGGACCATCCCGATGGTGCGCCTCCGAGTACGACTCGTGCACTCCGGTGCTTGCGCAGGCCCGCGGGGGTCAATCCATCAGTCCATGGTCGCGCGCCGCGAAGCCGTTTCGCACCGATCCCCCGATCACCAGTGCCGCCGAGATCAGCACCAGATTCTTCACGATGTACTGGCCCTCCATGGTCAGTCCGACTGGGAGCTCCGTGAAGCAGACGTTCGGCAGCAGGACCAGGGGCAGGAACGTCCCCGGCATCTGGAGAAAGAGCAACAGTATCGAGATCCGTATCAAGGGTCGGATGCACATGGTGATTCCGATGGCCATCTCCCAGAATCCGAGGATCACGACGAAGTCGGCCGGATCGTTGAACCAGTACACGGTGTTCTCGACCAGTTCCTGCGCGGGACTGATGCCGAGGACCTTGAGAAGACCGAACCAGATGAAGATGACGGCGATCGAGTACGTGAGAAGAATCGGTCCGACTCTTCCCATGACTCTGGTGATCAATGCATCGATGTGATCGAACCGCTTCAGATTGCGAATGAGTTCCGTCATAAATTTCCCCGCCGAGTTCGCGGGGTGCTCCAGTAATGAGTTGCTCTGTGAGGTCGGAACTCTAGGCACCGATTTCTGACAGTCCAGTCGAACCTCCCACAAATGTGCACCTTTCCGCTGTTCTTTTCCGATGCAGTGGCTATCAATTTCCTTCATTGACCCGGGCCGACCTCGATCAAGTTCAACCATGTTCGGAACCCCTCAGGTGAAACAGACTTTTCAATCAACCCGCACCGGCAGACCTCGCGTCGTCGTGGTCGGCGGTGGATTCGGCGGCGTATCGTGCGCCCGCATGCTGCACGGCGTCGACGCCGAGATCGTTCTGCTCGATCGAAGCAATCACACGCTGTTTCAACCGCTGCTTTATCAGGTGGCCACCGGCGTGCTCGACGACAGCTCGATCGCCGCGCCCCTTCGTCGTGTCTTCGGCAGCCAGCGCAACCTCACCGTCGTCAAATCCGAGGTCGAGGGGTTCGATTTCGACCGTCGGCTGGTCATCAC
The DNA here is from genome assembly GCA_902521645.1 of Planctomycetota bacterium. Classification (GTDB taxonomy): domain Bacteria; phylum Planctomycetota; class Phycisphaerae; order Phycisphaerales; family SM1A02; genus UBA8087. The sequence goes on along the minus strand of CABYSN010000032.1, from coordinate 5,438 downwards.
CGAGGATTTCGAGATTCCATGGGATCACCTGGTGCTCGCGGCCGGAGTGCGCACCAACTACTACGGCAATCAGTGGGAGGACGTCGCCCCCGGACTCAAGACCCTCGAAGACGCCCACATGGTCCGCGCCCGGGTGCTCGATGCATTCGAGGAGGCGGAGGTCTCCCGGGTCCGCGGCCAGACCGATCTCGTGCCCGAGTGGCTGACCTTCGTGGTGGTCGGCGCAGGTGCCACGGGAGTCGAGGTCTCGGGTGCCATCAAGCAGCTCGCCGTCGACCGTCTTGCCCGGGAGTTTCACGAGCTCAAGGTCTCGAACGCTCGGGTGATCCTCGTCGAGGGTGGGGATCGAGTCCTGAGCACCATGTCGAGGCGATCCTCCGATTCCGCGGCGGCGACTCTCGCCGCCTACGGTGTCGAGGTGCGGACCAACACCAAGGTCATGGAGGTCGGACACGAGGGTGTCCGACTGTCCGGTGCGAACGGTGATGACTTCATCCCCGCTCGAACGGTGATCTGGGCCGCCGGTGTCTCCGCGAGTCCGCTGGCGAAGTCGATGATCGACGGTCTGGGTCTCACCTGCGGTCCTCAGGGAACCATTCCGGTGGGCGATGACCTGACCGTGGCAGGCCGGGATGACATCCGGGTCATCGGCGACATCGCCTGCGTCACCCAGCTCGACGGCACGACCGTGCCCGGGGTCGCTCCCGCCGCGATCCAGATGGGGACGCACGCCGGCAAGGCGCTGAGAAGAATCATCCGTGGACGCGCCCCGTCTTCGAAGCCGTTCAGATATCGCGACAAAGGTGCGCTCGCCACCATCGGGCGTGGCCATGCCGTGCTCGACATCGGTCGTTTTCATCTTTCCGGTTTCCTCGGTTGGATCATCTGGGCGGTCGTGCACATCTGGTTCCTGATCAATTTCAGAAGCCGTGTGATGGCGATGGCGGCCTGGGTCTGGGCCTACGTGGTGCAGGACGGTGTGAACGAGCTGATCACCAAGGAGAATCATCGTCCCGTTCAGGCCGACGACGAACTCACTCGGGAATCATCCGGCGCCTTGCCGTCGTCGGTCGTGCCTCCTCGATGATCGAACCTCGGCTCGCACGTCGCTGAGAGCACCACGCTCAAGCGGAACGTCATGGATGTTTGGTCGCGGACGCAGGCACCACGGGTATCTGAACCTCGCCGTAGCGCATGAACCAGGGCACGAACGGACTGTTGTATCCCAGATAGCGTGACGGTCCGTCCGCTTTCCAGTTCGGCTGTCCTGCGATCCACGCCTCGACGCGCTCGAGACCTTCCCGATGGCGCGCCTCCGAGTACGACCCGCGCACTCCGGTGCTCGCGTAGGCTCGCGGGGGGACATCCTCGACGCGGACGACCCCGTCGGTGCCGATGGGGCCGAGCTCCGGTGTGCGGTAGAGAAATGCCATGCCGGTCATGCGATCGGAGCCGACGTCCTCGTAGCTCATGTCGACGGGCGAGGTCATCGGGATGTCGTTGGTGCTGATGTGCTGAAAGAGCGCGCGGAACATCGGAGTCGTCGCCGCGCGACCTTCCTTCTCCGTCACGACCGCGGCTCGGTAGGTCGGATACTCGCGAATCTCGACCTCTCCGACCGGGGTCAGTTCTGGCCAGCCTTCGGGCAGCGGAGCCGAATCGACGTACCAGGTGCCTCCCGACGTGCGGACGCAGCTCACGAGCAGCAGCGCGGCCGCGGCTGCGGGGATCACCAGCAGTCTGGCGGCGATTCTGCGGATTCGTCTGCTTGTGGCATGGGTCGACTTCATGGAATCTCTCCGGGAAGGATGGGCGCCCGCTGAACGACGATTGCCGCGGGGCGAAGACGTGCAGGACATCGTATGCCACGACAAGGCGATCGCGAAACCTGACGTCACAACCTCGCTCCGTCGATCACACAGTTCTGGCCCCCGACAGCTCCTGCGAAGAGGGTTGTCACCTGCCTTCGGACACCGATCCGAACCTGACTCGGGCACACGTTTGACTATGATCTAGAGAACGCCCGTTGATCGGTCTGTGCCAGAAGCAGCGAACAACCCCGTTTCATCTTTCACCATGATCTTTCACCATGGAGGTTCAACGATCACATGTTTGACAAAGAGAGAATCATCTATCAGCTCGAGCGGACCCGGGTGCTGAGCCTTCAGTTGATCGAGCGTATACCCCATGACAAGTGGTTCGAGATGCCCACGGGCATCCAGCACGTGGGCTGGAACGTCGGTCACATCGCCACCGCGGAGTACTTCCTCGGCCTCGTGTTCACTCGGGGACAGAAGGATGAGGACAGCCGGTTCATACCCGAGAATTACGGGGAACTGTTCGGCTACAACTCAGTGGTGCTGCCCGATCCTGAGGCGTACCCCAGTCCGACCGAGATGATCGACACCCTCGAGGCGGTGCACCATCAGGTGCTCACCGAGGTCCGTGACATGCCGGCGACGTCCCTGGACGAGCCTTGTCTCTTTCTCGAGGGCGAATTCGATCATCACCCGATCTTCGAACGGAAGGGTGGGGCTCTTGAATGGATCGCCTACCACGAACACATGCACATGGGCATCATCGGGCTGCTCAGGCGCGAGATCGGCGACCCGCCCATCCAGTACTTCCAGGAATCCCGCGAGGGCAAGCGGTTCAAGTGATTTGCGGGCTCGAAACAGGCACGCACGTCCACATCTGGTCGTGAATGGTCCCACAGACGAAAAGCGCGCTCTTGGCGTCTCCAGTGGGGTATATTCTATGCGTTTGTTGCATTTGTTGCGCGTAAACGCGTAGTCCTACAGAACGCCACCCCGCGCCGAGGTGCGAGACTGGAAATTTGTATTATGAGTGCATCTACTTTACTAAGGAGCACCAGAATGTCTGACACCGACCGTATCGAATCTCTTGAAACCCAAGTTCGAACACTCAAAAGGATGCTCTTTGGAGTGTTTGGGTTTGTGGTTGTCGGAGGCCTTCTGGCAGCAACGTCACTTCAGAGTGTGCCTGATGTAATTAAAGCTAGGTCTTTTCAGGTTGTCGATGATGAAGGCAATCCCAAAGTAAAATTGGCTTTCAACAACTCTAACAATGGGTTCGTCTCGGTTTACAACTTTGCCGAAAAAAGAACTGTGAGTTTACTTCCGAATGACCGTGGAGACGGTGAAATTCTTTGCCGTGATGGTCAGGGAAACGCCAGGGTGGCAATTAATTGCTCTGAAGCAGGGCATGGAAATTTATGGATCGGAAACATGTTCGGTGATCCCATTATCTTTATGGGGGCGTATAACGATGACGGGGAAGGACTGATTCAAATAAAGAGCCCCGAGCCCGAAACCCCCTTAAATATTCAGATCGGGACGGTAGATGGTGCTGGCTCCGTCCGAACATTTAACAAGGAAGGGAAATTGAATGGCTTGTTTCCCAGGCGCAAGACTTCCGAGCAAGCCCCCGTGCCCACAGAGACAAAGGACGATCCGCCAAAGAAGCCTGACGTGCCAGCTTCTTCGGTCGATCCATCCCAGGCGATCGATGCTATGGCCATCATGAAGGAGTTTGCAAACAACAAGTTGGCAGCTGATAGCAAGTACAAGAAGATGGGAGAGTTCGTGCTCACTGGAAAGTTTTCGGATTTCGGTGAGGTTGTCAACTCGTCCTACACGGCTTATCCCGTCACGTTTCTCGATGATGAGGAGAATTTTGAGCACCCAGCGATTGCAGTGCAGGGCTTGTCTCGAAGTTATCTTGAATCGCTGAACAAGGGAGACCAGGTGACTGTGAAGGTGAAGTTCGTGATGGTCAGCGAGATGATGGAGTGTCCCGTCTTTAAAGTTGTGAAGTGATGTAGATCAAATGGGCTTTGAGCAACAGTTCATGCCTTCTCGAGAACATTTGATAAACACTCAACCCCTCTGCACATCGCAGGGGGGTTGTCTTTTTTTGAAAGAACCACTGACTGGATGGTAGAAATGGATGGTCAGTGGTTTTTGCGAAATATGAATGGTGAGAGTCAGCGCAAAACCAATGAAAAACCCCGCCGTGAAGCGGGGTTCATTCGCCTGAAATCACCGGCGAGAGACCGGACATCCAAGCAAGGTTTAAAAAGCGGGTGAGGCGATTCGAACGCCCGCATGCACGTTGGCAACAGGGGTGTTTCAGACCAAAAGCGCGCGCTTCGCGTCTCCAGTGGGTTCCATCCTATGCGTTTGTTGCAGTTGTTGCGCGTACACGCGTAGTCATTCATCCAGGGCAAGCGCCCCGATTGGCCGGAAGGTGGGGAGGGATGGCTGGCAGTCGGTGGCGCATGCCGGGGCAGCTGACCCGGGACCCCGCTTTCAACGCTTTCATCGCCCATCAGATGGAGAGCAGGCTGATGAAGCAGATGGCCGACGTCATCATGGCTGCATGCCACGCCCCCCTCGCTGCTTTCGTCCGGACCATGCCTACCACGTCACGGTTCGCTGCAACAATCGCGCCTTCGATCTTCGCCGCCGCGAGGCGCGGGCGATCGTCCTCTTCGCGATCCGCCGTGCGATGACCCGGTTTGGATGCCGGCTGTACGGCCTCGCGATCATGAGCAACCACGTTCACTTCCTGGTCGAGACCCCGGACCCTGCCGATCTGTCCCGGTTCATGCAGTGCGTGAACTGGAACGTGGCGATGCGCATGAACCGACTCCTGGGTCGAACCGGCCATTTCTGGGAGGCCCGCTACCACGCGGTACCGGTTCCAAACCACGACCAGCGTCATGTGCTCACGGTCCTGCGCTACATCCACGGGAATCCAATGGCGGCCGGGGTCCGGAGGGGATTTCGAGACCCCTACACGAACTACGGGTCCTACGTCGATCGGCGTGACGACGGCCTGACCAGCTGGCACCCGCAGTTCCTCCGCCTGGGCAGGTCCCTCGAGGAATGCGCCCACCGCTACCGCCGATTCTGCACTCGCTACCGACCTCTCAAGAAGGCACGAGGCACCTCGGCCACCTGGGGACGGCGCGTCCTGGCCGGCGTGCGCTCGGAGCTTGAGCGGCAACGCTACTTCGGCCAGCGCAGGACCAACCACCGCACCACGACATCGCCCACCGAACCCGTGCAGGCTTCACTGTTCGACCCGACCAGCCCCGAGCCAGGCGAGCGCACCACCCAAGGCCGCAAGGTCCCACGCCGCACCCGCTGGGCGTCCAGGGACCCGGTGCCAGGTACGCCCCATACGCGACACCCGACATCGTGGTTGGATGACCCGATTCGGACGTGTTTCAGGCGATTTGTCATGGTCAATGGTGCCGGCCGAGGGTAGGTTGGAAGTAGACTCAATCTTCCAAACCCCTGTGCTGACTGACTGATGACCTCAAACGCTGTCCCCTGGAGAAACGGACCATGACTGAACAACGAAACCAACTCGCCGACCTCTTTGCCGCGTGCTGGAAGGACGAGGCCCTG
>CABYSN010000031.1 GCA_902521645.1 Planctomycetota bacterium | reverse complement strand
TGCGGAAGTGAAACTCGGCTCATGGGAGATTCCCACGCTCTTCACCTTCCTGCAGAAGCATGGCGGAGTTTCGGACGAGGAGATGATGCGGGTCTTCAACATGGGCATCGGCTACGTTCTCATCGTCAGGCCGACCTTCGCCGACGCGGTGATGCGCAAGTTGCAACGCTCGGGTGAGGAACCCGTCCTGATGGGACGGATCACCAAGGGCAAGGGCGACGTCAGGTTCCGCTGAGTTCGTTCGCGTTTTCAATCACTCCCGGTCACGCCAGCGTCGGTTCTCTTTCTTCTCCGACCGCTGCTTCTTGTCCTTCAGTCGTCTTTCCCTCGATGCGCGAGTCGGCCTGGTCTTGCGCCTGACCTTCGGTCTGACCTCGCATTGTTCGATCAAATTTACAAGGCGCGCCAGACAGGCTTCCCTGTTCTTGAGCTGGGATCGATGACTGTCTGAGACGATTCGAAGTTCATCGCTCGACGCGATCAGCAGATGACCGGCTTGTTCCCGGATGCGGACGATCGCATCAGGGTGAACACCACCTATCGAGTCAAGGTGGAGTCTCACCTCACTTCTAGTGGCGGTCTTGTTGACGTGCTGCCCTCCGGGGCCTCCTCCTCGGGTGAAATGCCACCGCAGATCTGCAGGATCGGCCCATGCCTTCTTCCCCAGCGTGACCGCATCCCCGGGCCGATGCCGATCACGGGGATCCGGGGGAAGTGGCGGGGTCACCGGAACCTCTGTCGGTGGATCTGAAGGGGGTTCTTCGCTCATCTCGTGGACGCTCCACCTGTGGGGCTCAGGAAAATCCGGACCACGCTCGGCAAGAGCGTATGATCTCTCATCCATGATGCCACTCACTCTTCTTGTCGGTTCACTGCTTCTTTCGGCTCCCGTATCGGAGGATCTTCCTCCGCTGGATCGTGTCGGTGAGGAAGTGCATCTCGATTTCACCGCGACCGCCTGGTTCCCTCGATTGATCGGAACCTATGCATTCGGACCCGCCGGAACCGATCTCGATGTCGAGACCGACACCGATCTTCATGACTCCGAACTCAGTTTCAGTGGGGCCCTGGACGTCCGCTTCGATGTCTGGACGATCCGGGTGCTCGGCTCCGATTTCCGGACCTCGGGCAACGGTCAGCTCGATGAAGGTGCTCGTGTCTCCGGAGTCCAGCTTGTCGCCGGTTCGGACTGGTCGAGCAGCTACGGTCAGTGGTCGATCGCGACGGAGATCGATCTGGCGATCTGGCGTCCTTTCGCGGACGAGCCGTTTCCCTGGAGCGAATCCGGTGGCAACACCTCGAATCGAAACGCCAAGGGGGACTACCTGCTTGATCTGCGTTTGAGCGGCACTGCGGGTTTCCGCTACACCCATGTCTCACAGTCCTTTCGTTCGATCGCCGGTGGTGTCGATACCGAGGTCGACGCCGGCTGGACCGCGCTCACGCTCGGGTTCATGATCGAGGTCGACGTCGATGTCAATCCCATCATTCCATGGCTGCGGCGAATCGAAATAGACGCGGGTGCCACCATCAGTCCGGTGATCGCCGGTGGCTCGGGGCATCTCTCTGGAATCGAGGCCAATCTTCGCGCCTGGATCACCGACAACACGGCTCTTCTCTTCGGTTTCAGATTACAGGGAACAGATGCCTCCTCCGGCGAGTACCAGAGAACGGGGTCCGTGATGGGACTCCTCGGAGGACTGACCATTCAGTTCTGAGGCCCGCGCCCTCTTCCCCGCAAGCGTCGAGAAAGTCATGCCGAAGCCACGTTCAACCGGAAAATTCAGACGTGCCAAACTGCGTCACAAGCTTTTCACGCTGGGGCCGGATTTCCTGCTGAGGGGACGTCTGCGCGAGCGACATCTGAAGAACGAGATCGCTCTGCGCCATTTCGACGTGCACCTTCCGAACTGGCGGAATGAGCTTGGAACGCTGAGGATCGGTCATCTCAGCGACCTGCATTTCGGTGATCTCATGCCGTCCGAACGGGTCGAGCAGATCGTCGATGCCCTGCGTGATCGGGATCTGGATCTGATCGCCTTCACTGGTGATGCGGTCGATCTCGAATGGCGCGGCATCGAGCAGTTCTTCGATCTGCTGGTCTCCGTGCCGACCACGCTGGGGCATGTGATGGTGCTCGGCAATCATGATCACCTCGATGATCCCGATGCGGTGGTCGAGGCCGCTCGTGCACGTGGCATCATCGTTCTGATGGACGAGGTCGTCACCATCGAGCGCCCCGGGCACGGTTCCATCCGTGTCGGTGGAGTCGATTGGACCAAGCGGCTGCAGGAGTGCAGTGAACGGATCGCGATGATCAGCGAACAGCTTTCGGAAGAAGATCGCCCCGTCGATGTTCTTCTCTCACACAATCCGAAGGGCTTCATCGAAGCGACCAGGCAATGCATTCCTCTCACGCTCGCCGGGCACACCCATGGTGGCCAGGTGGCGCTGAAGGGGCGACCGGATCGGAATCTCGCGGTCGCCCACCGATTGAGTGCTGGCTTCTACGAGCGGGAAGGAAGCGCACTGTTCGTCACCACCGGTGTCGGTTCCTGGTTTCCCCTACGGGTGCACTGCCCACCCGAGGTCGTCATCCTCGATGTTTCGAAGGGTGAGTGGGTGGAGCCGGATCCCGACGCTCATTCCGCGATTCAGCCCTGAGATCGCCTGGCTTCTTGAGCCGCCGCCGCCAGCACCTCAAACGCATGCTCGACATGGGTCGACTCGACTCTCGATTGGCCGATCGACATTCGAATGACGTATCGTTCGCCATCCTCGGTCGCCAGTTTCGTATGACTCAGATAGACCTCGCCGCCGGCATTGGCTGCGTGGTGCATCGCTTCGGTGGCGGCATCGCCGTCCACATGGTGGAAGCAGAGCAGAGTCAGATTCCGGGGTGTCGAGAGTTCCAGCAACGGGTGGGCGTTCACCATGGCCTCGAATGACTCCGTCAGTGCGACATGGTGTCTGATCAACGACTGCAGTCCCTCGAGTCCGTAGTGACGCAGCACGAACCAGAGTTTCAGTGATCGAAAGCGTCGGCCCAGCGGGACCTGCCAGTCGCGGTAGTCGATGACCTGACCCGATTCCGTCGCCGCGTTCTTCAGATACTCGGGCATGACCGTCAAGGTCCGCACCAGCGGTTCCCGGTCACGGACCCACAGGCAGTTGCAGTCGAAGTTCGTGAAGAGCCACTTGTGTGGATTGAAGGTGTAGCTGTCCGCGTGTTCGAGACCGTCGTGCATGGATCTGAATTCGGGACAGATCGCGGCCGAGCCTGCGAACGCACCGTCGACGTGCAGCCAGATGCCGTGTTCCCGGGTGACCTCCGAGATCTCTTGAATCGGATCGATCGCGACCGAGGAGGTGGTCCCGATCGTCGCGCAGACGTAACACGGCACGAGACCGTCGGCCAGGTCCGCTTCGATCATCTTTCGCAGAGCGGTCGGGTCCATGCGGTAGTTCTCATCGACCTCGACCAGGCGCAGATTCTCTTCGCCCATGCCGGCCATCTTCGCGGCCTTCGCGATCGAGGAGTGCGCCTGATTCGAGGTGTAGGCGACCAGTTTCGGATTCACCTCACCGAGGCCTTCACGGTTGGTGCGCCATTCGGTGGCGCGTTCACGCGCCGCCAGAAGCGTCACGAAGGATGCGCTCGACGCGGTGTCCTGAAGCACGCCGCAGCCCGGTCCCGGTGTCGAGTGGAAGCACTCCGGCAGGTCGAGTGCCTTCGCCATCCAGTCCATCACCACGGTTTCGATCTCGGTGCAGGCGGGGCTCGTCGACCAGAGCATGCCCTGGACGCCCAGGCCGCTCGAGACCAGATCGGCGAGGATCGAAGGCCCCGAAGTGTTTGCGGGAAAGTAGCCGTGCCAGTTCGGATTCTGCCAATGTGTCAGCCCCGGCATGATCACGCGGTCGAGGTCCGCGAGGATCGAATCGAACGATTCACCCGTTGTCGGCGGAGCCTCCGGAAGCATGCCTGCGATTTCACCGGGTGCCACCCGGCTCATGATCGGCTTGTCATCGACCCCCCCGTAGAGGTAGTCCGCGATCCAGTCGATCACCTCGTGCCCGTGACGGCGAAAGCTCTCCGCATCCATGTGGTGGTCTGTGGCGGGGGGGGGGGGGCATGTCATGATCCTGATCCATGCTCTGATGGTAGTTCCTGTGCCCCGATCAAGCTGGCCTTCGTCACCAGACGGCTCCTGAAAAAAACCGAGCCGGGGTTGTGTCGCCGGCCCGGGAGATTCATTGTCACAGATGCGATGTCGCTTCTACCTGCGTCGGCGTCTGGTGGTGATGCCGCTCATGCCGAGAAGTGCGCTGGCGCTTCAGATGATCAGATTCTTGGTCATGTCCTGAACCCCTCAGCGAGTCATTGAAAGCGTTTTCAAGTGTTCTCTAAGGATGGAAAAAACCGGGTCGGCCGAAGGCCGACCCGGTCGTTTTTCCATCCATCCGCCCCGTAGTCGTCTTTCGACGAAAACGGGGTGAGATCAACCGCGTCGACGACGAGCGGCGATACCTGCGAGTCCGAGCAGTGCGAGTGCGCCGGGTGCGGGAATTTCGAAGATGTCTGCACCGAACGAGACGTCGGTACCGGGTCCGGTGTTGGCACCGATTTCCGCGTCGAAGACGAAGATGTCACCCGAGAAGACGAACTGACCGAGCATCGCAGCGAAGCCGCTGATGCCATCAACGCCGCCACCGAAAGCACTCACGCCCTGGGGGTTGTTGGGGTTGCCGTTGTACCAACCCGCACCTGCTGGGATGGTTCCGCCGAGGCCGGATCCGAAGCTGGGGTCGAGTGCGGTACCGTCGGTGGCGCCGCCGCCGTACCCGATGGTCACGAAGCTGTCGTTGCTGACATCCGAGAATCCGGGGATGTCGAGCGAAGCGGTGGGGTTCCATGTACCACCAGCTGCGGCCTGGACATCGTTGTGAATGAAGCCGTCGGGCGCTCCGATTTCCGCGTTGAAGATGTTCAGGACGACTGCGTCATCGTTGTCATAGACGCCGTACATCGTCACCACGGTGTTGCCGTAGCTGTTGGTTGACACAGTGCCATCGAAGCCGAGGAAATCAGCTGATGCGATGCCGGTGAGAAGAAGAGCAGTGGTGCTCCCGATGATGAAATTCTTGTTCATATCTAAAATTACCTTCCAACCTTTTCCCTTAAGGTCCCTTTGGGTTGGAATTCCCCGAATCACACCGTGTGAGTCGGGTTGAAGGGCTCATGGTTCGTTGCTCACCCCCAATGGCAAGCAGTGATTCCATGTGTCCTTCCATGGTCCGTCTGTCGGACCGTGGTTCGTGGTTCAGCGTCTCCTTCGCAGGTGCCGCGTTGCGAGCGATGAAAGTGAAAGAAGCAAGGCAGTTCCGGGAGCGGGAATCATCGACAACTGATCCTGCGCGTCAGGATTGGTCAGTCCGATGAGTTGCGCATCACGGAATCCTCCTTGTCCGAGTGAGTCGATCATTGCATTGGCATAGCCGGTGATGGCTGCGCTGTTGCTGTCCCATTGCAGGGCACCGAGTTCGAAATCGATCTGGTCGATCATCCCGGTGGCATCCTCCGCGCTGAAGCGTTCGTGCGTGATCTCCCAGATGAGAATCTGAAAAGCCGTGGCGGCATCATTCATTTCTGACTCATCCATCGGGAGACCCGCCGTGCTCGGGTCAGCCCAGCGCGCGTAGAGATCTCTGAGAAGGCGTGCTCTCTGTTCGCCCATCGGCCCCGGGAAGGGGGGTCCGGTCGGGCTTTCTTCCAGCTCGGTCAGGCTGAAGTCGTAACTTCCACCCAGGTCCACGCCCTGATAGAGCTGAAGGCAGTAGGTGATCATCGTCGAGCCCGAATCCATGTCGGACCAATGATGCTGGTAGGCCTTGAGGTTGTAGAAGTTCTCTGAACCCGTGGTCTCGTTCCAGTCGTAGGAACCATTCACGGAGATCAGCTGCGACGATCCGTAGGCATAGGAGTCCAGATCGAGACTGACCGTGTCGGCGCATGCGATCGACGTCGCTGCAAGTGCGATCAGCGGCCAGGCGATCAGAATTTTGGATGACAGCTCATCATGAGATGTCGAGGTCGGCTTGATGGGCATTTGGCTGTGACGAAAGAAAAGGCTCGTGCGAACACTTGTCGTGGTTCGTGATCGAATCGATCGTGCGTCACGCGAGGGAGCATGACATGAGGTCTCGATTCTCAAGGCTTCCGGTGAGCTTTCGGCGCTGATCTGCTCTTTCGAGTTCGATCATTGAGGGAGTTTGCCGAGTGCTGTGCGAGGCCTTTGGTTTCTGAGTCTTTTCTCGTGTCCTTTCTGAAAGCTAAATCGATGAGTTGAAAACTCTCTCTCGAAGAAGCTCCGAAGCACCAGCCAAGCGCTTCGGTTTTGAGTGCACATCCCCATCCTGGGAACATACCTTCGGTACGCCCTTTACCCTCATCGAGTTGTCCCTTTTCGCCTCATCTCAGGCGGTCATCGGTGCATGGCACCGAGTCTGCTGACATGTCTTCCCAAACCGTCAGCGCAGCCAATGTAGCATGCGATCCTGATCGATCCATCTCAATGTTTTCAAATTGGATCACTTTCCCCGTGCCTCGAGTGTCAACATTTGACTCGGAGTTCGATCTTCAAATCATCTCATGGATGGCATCAACCGACTGGTAAAAACCGGTTTTCAACGACGCAAGCGAGGCTTCATGTGGATTCGAGCAGGGCCAGGGGACATGGCGATCGGACGTCCATCCCTGGTTTTTCTCTGGAATCAAATCGGGCCGGCACTTTCGTGCCGACCCGAGATGCTTTCCATCCAGCCGCCCCGCATCCGTCAGATGACGAGCACGGGACTGTTTCAATCGCGACGTTTGCGAGCCACGAGGCCTGCCAGTCCCAGCAGTGCGAGTGCGCCGGGGGCAGGAATCTGGAAGGCGCCCGCCCCGAAGCTGACTTCGGTACCTGCGCCGGTGTTTGCAGCCATTTCTGCATTGAAGACGAAGATGTCTCCGCTGAAGACGAACTGTCCGATCATGACGGCATAGCCAACGATGCCGTCGACGCCGCCTGCGAATGCCGAGACAGTCTGTTCGTTGACCGGGTTGCCATTGAACCAGCCTGCATTCACGGGAATGGTTCCGCCGATGCCTGAGCCGAATCCTGGATCCAGCGTGCTGCTGTTGGTCGCAGCTTCAGTCCCGACGCCGTAGCCGATGGTCACGTAGCTGTCATTGCCCGAGTCGGAGAATCCGGGAATGTCCAGTGACGCAGTGGGGTTCCATGTCCCGCCTGCCGCCGCCTGCACATCGTTGTGGATGAAGCCATCAGGTGTCCCGATATCTGCATTGAAGATGTTGAGTGCCACCGCATCACTGTTGTCGTAGACGCCGTACATCTGAACGACGGTGTTGCCCTGGCTGTTTGTGGAGACGATGCCGTCGAAGTCTATGAATTCAGCTGACGCCGCACCGGAGAGGAGAAGAGCAGTGGTGCTCCCGATAATGAAAGTCCTGGTCATGTCTTGAAAAATTCCTTCCAACCTTTTCCCGAAAGTCCCTTGCGGTTGGAATGTCCTGACCCACACCCTGTGCGTCAGGTTGGAGAACGCATGGTTCGGATCCCCCGGTCGGAGTGACCAGTACGCCCATGCGTCCCCCCCGGAGCCCGAACGACGGGCCGAGGTTCGTGTTCCGTCTCATTCCCCTCGTTCCGTGATGGAACGCCTTTCTGGGCATCTGGCACCTTCGGCGCCTGGGGATCTGAACGGATGATTCGTTGTGTCGAGGTGCGACGCTCTGGTGGAGAGTTCGCGCGTCACCATGTGATCAATAGACCTGATCGGACTCATGCGTCGTATGAGGATCGCATGTGTACGTTTTTCTGGGTTTTTGAAGACGTTTCAGGCATTGACCGAGTGGTTTCCACACGATCAATCGAGGAGTTGTGCCGTGTTACGAATTCGTTCCCGCGGGTCTTTGAGTCTTTGTCTCGTGCCCTTTCATTGAAGGCCCCTTCGTTCGAGTTCAGGAGAACTCTTTCGAAAAGTTATCGACATCAACTTCACGTTATCACGCACTTTTGACGGGTCCACACTCATGTTTTGAAAAAGTCGCATGTTTTCAACGCCCGCTTCGAAGTCGATCGGCATGTTCGCTTGAATCGGCCTTCAGGAATCATCAAGGAATGTTTAACTCATGAACGACACGACCCGGCCTTGAAGAGAAAGGCCGGGTCGTGTCATGTGTCTCGATGCTGGCAGCGTTTCGAGGGGTCAGGTGAGCTCGTAGCTCCCGGGCGTTGCGAATCCACGGCTTTCGATGGCGTCGGTCATCTTGAGTCCGTGCTTGAACGTGTCCTGAGTCGAATCCTCTGTCATGAACTCCCAGGTCAGGGGCATCCCCGAGTAGGCGCTTTCCCTGCCCATTGCAGCGGTCAGGGAGCTGTCGGCGGTCTGCTTGAGCTCGACGATCGGCTTGCCGGCGACGATCGAGTCGATCAGATCCTTGTGCTCCTGTCGATAGGCGGCACCGATGTTGCCACGCGAGCTGTAGATCTCGTTGCCCTTGCGATCGAGGATTCTCGAACCGCCGTTGATCGCCTTGATGTAGGCGGTCCCCTCCGTGCCATGGATCACGTTGTCCACGTCGGCCTTGGTACCGGGCACCTGGCGGCATCGGAACGAGATCAACTTGTCACCGGGGTAGTAGTAGTCGACGGACATGTTGTCCCACATCTCGCTGTCTTCCGGTCGGGTGAATCGACCGCCCATGGCGAGGCATCTTTCGGGGTTTCCGAAGATCCAGTTCATGACGTCGATGTTGTGAACCGCCTGCTCGCAGATCTGATCGCCGGAGAGCCAGGTGAAGTGCATCCAGTTTCGGAGCTGGTATTCGGCATCGCTCATCCCGGGTTCCCGGTCCCGGTACCAGATGCCGGTCGAGCAGTACCGTGCCGTGGCCGACATCGGTTCTCCGATCATGCCTTCATTGATCTTGTCGATCGCTTCCACGTAATTGGTCTGTCTGCGGTACTGGGTGCCGGTCACGATTCCCGTGCCGTTCTTGACCGCCAGATCATGCGCGCTCTGGCATGCATGCCACCCTTCGGCGTCGAGACACACGGGCTTTTCGGCGAAGACGTGCTTGCCGGCCTTGACCGCTCGTTCGATGTGCCAGGGTCTGAAGCCCGGTGAGGTGGTGAGCAGCACGCAATCGACATCGGGGTGGTCGATGACGGCTTCGTAGGCTTCGAGTCCACCGAAGACGTTGGCGTCTTCGACAGCCACCTTGTCCCCGTGAACCTCGGCGAGCTGATCCCGCTTCTGCTTCGCCTTGTCGGCTCGAAGATTGCCCATGGCGACGAGGCGCACGTTGTCATTGATCGTCAGCGAGTCGTTGCAGGCACCTGTCCCGCGTCCGCCGGTTCCGACCACTCCCAGAGTGACGGACTCAAGGGCGCGACGTCCCTTCGGTGCTCCTATGGCGAATGGCGTGATCGATGCCGCCGCCGTGGCGGCTGAGGCCGTCTTGATGAACTCTCTTCTGTCGGTTGTCTTTTTCATCGGTGCTCCTGAAGTGTTCAATCCAGAGTACTCCTCAGGAGTGCCGCGGGATCGTTCATTTTCACGTTATTGGTTCGAACCTGCTGCCCTGGTGGCTCAGGCGGGCAGCGTGTCCAGTTCCTCTCGGACCGCGGTCATGAGTTCCTCGACGATTTCCGGTCCGAAATCGAAGCGGCAGGACGCGGCTTCGAAAAGCTCGGGAAGCGGCTTGCTGCCACCGAGCGTCAACGCGTTCTTGTAGGCCTCGATCGCAGTGGCCTCTCCGTTCCGCTTGCTGTTGAGCCAGACCTGAAGCGCGCCCAGCTGGGCGATTCCGTATTCGATGTAGTAGAAGGGGATCCCGAAGATGTGCGACTGGCGGTGCCAGAGGTTTCTTCTGGCGTCATCGAGTCCGTTCCAATCCACCTGGCCGCCGAAGCGCTGGTCGAGTTCGATCCAGTAGGCGGACCGTTGATCGTTGCTGTGCCCCGGGTTGAGGTAGATCCAGTGCTGGAACGCATCGATCTGAGCGATCCAGGACAAGGTTCTCGACATCGCCTCGAGGTGTTCCCGGCGTGCACGATCCGATTCCTCCTCGTCGTAGAACTCGCTGAGATAGGGATACACCAGCAGTTCCATGCTCATCGAGGCCACTTCGGCGAATTCGATCGGGGAGTGCCGGTAGCCGACCAGTGGATCGTGATCCGCGAGGAATGAATGGAAGGCGTGCCCCGCCTCATGGACCATCGTCTCCAGGTCGCGGTGGAGGCCCGCGGCGTTCATGAAGATGAACGGCATGCGCGAGAAGTCACGGTTGTACTGATATCCGCCCGGTGCCTTGCCCGGTCTGGTCTCGAGGTCCAGACAGTCTCCCTCGCGGAGTTGATCGAAGAAACCTGCGAGCTGGGCGTCCATCCGGTGGAAGACCCGGCTTGATTTCTCGACCAGATCATCAGCTCCGTCGAAGGGACGAAGCGGTGCGCGGCCTTTCACGTCGACGCCTGTGTCCCAGGGACGCAGCCCTTCGACCTTCAGTTCATTCGCGCGTTCCGCATCGAGCGCTCTTCGCAGCGGCACGACGACCTTCTCGATCGCTTCATGGAACGTCGCGCAGTCCTCGGGCGTGTAGTCGTATCGATGCATCGCCGCATGCTGGAAGTCCCGGAAGTTCTCGAAGCCGGCGTTCAGGGCGACCTTGGTGCGCTTCTCGATCATCTCGTTGAAGAGAGCGTCGAGTTCGTCCTTGTCCTGCAGGCGTCTTTCGGACACCGTGCTCCAGGCGCGTTCACGGAGTTCTCGATCCTGTTCCTCCAGATAGCGTGCCATCTGGGGAAGCGTCTTCGTTTCACCGTCGAACTCGCAGGTCATCGCTCCGATGATCTGGTTGTACTTCTGGTCGAGCAAGGCGAGTTCGGTCTGGATCTGGACGTTCTCCTCACGGAACAGATCGACGCTGGTACGGGTCTCGCGCAGCAGCACGCCGTAGCGTTCCTGGTCGAGCGCCTCCGCATGCGGGGATTTCGCGATCTTGGTGTCCAGCTCGAAGGACACTTTCGCATGTTCCGGCGCGACTTCCTGGACGAAGGTCTCGTACGCCTTGTTGGCGGCCTCGTCGTCGGTGTGCCTGGTCATGCTGATGTAGAGGTTCGCACCCGCTTCACTCACGAGCGCGTCGAGATCGCTTCGATCGAGAAGAAGCTTTTCAAGGCATCCCTCGCACTTCAGTTCTCGATCGATCAGCGACCGATAGAGGGGTTCGAGGTTCGACCATTTGGTGGCATCGGTGTCTGCGGTCACGAAAGTGCTGGAAGTCGTCATGTGTCTGGGTCTCTTCATCTTGAGGAATGAATGCGCTACGTGGATCAGCCAAGATAGCGGACCTCACCCGTTCAAGGAACGTGCGCGTCGTTTCATCGCGAGAAAACCCGCATCTTCATGTCTTCATCGGGGATTCGTTGTGACAGGATCGAACTGCGATCGCGGGTATCTCGAGGCGCTCGCGTATCGCTCCGGCGAGTGCTTCGGCGTGCATCGGTTCGTCGCACAGCACGAACAGTCCCGCGCCGCTTCCGGTGATGTGCGGTGTCCGCTCCGCCAGTTCCGTCACGGACCTGATGATGCCTGCGAGCGCGGGGCTGGAGCGGAGAGCGGGTTCGGCCAGATCGTTGAAGGGGGTGTCCGAGGTCAGCGGTTCGACGGCTCGCCGTCTCACTTCCTCGGCTCTGAGCGGCTTCTCCCCGAATTCCTCGGCGAGATCATCGAACCATCCATAGACCTCGGCGGTCGAGCAATGTGCCTCCGGGAGGATCAGGACCGCGTCGATTTCGGGGAGGTGCTCGTGTTGTTCGACCTGATCTCCCAGGCCCTCGACGATGGCGCTGCCGCCATGAATCTGGAAGGGGACATCGGCTCCGATCCCGGCCCCGATTCCCGCCAGCTCGGTGTCGGTCAGTCCCAGTTCGAAAAGTTCATTCACACCCCGAAGGACCGCAGCGGCGTCGGCGCTTCCTCCACCCAGCCCGCTTCCGGGAGGAATCCTCTTCTCGACCTTGAGTCGGACCGGCAGCTTTCGGCCGACGTGTTCCTCCAGCGCCTGGTGCGCTCGAGCGGCGAGATCCGTCGACATCGGCCAGTCGATGTCCGGCTTCCTGAGTGCGTCCTCATGCCAGGTCACGCCATAGAGTGACATCGGGGGGTCCTCCCGGCGGAGAATCTCGACCTCGTCCATGAGATCGATGGTGACCATCCACGAGGCAATCGGGTGCATCCGGTCCTCACCGGCAGGGCCCACGGCCAGCGCCAGATTTATTTTTGCTGGTGCCTGAATGTGTATTGAGTCCGCCATGTCCCAGAGGATATCGGTCCAGGGGGACTCCGGCAGGGTCCATCGAGCATCTTTCATGAAATGCCGGGTACCATGGTGACAGTTCGGGACGACGGGAAAACCCTACATGCGCATCATCATCTGTGGAGCAGGAGAAGTCGGAAGCCAGGCTTCCGAGGTCCTCGACGGCAAGGGTCATTCGATCACCATGATCGATGCCGACGCCTCACGTCTGTCCAAGCTCGAGGATCGGCTGGATCTTTCGACGCTCATGGGCAACTGCGCTCATGCCGACGTGCTCATGGAGGCCGGCGCCGACAGTGCCGACCTGATCGTGGCCGCCACCGACAACGATGAGGTCAATCTGCTGGCGGCCTCTATCGCGCGACGTCTGGGCGTTCACAAGACCATCGCCCGTGTACATGATCATGCCTACCTCGAACAGGAGTCGATCAACTATTCGAGATCACTCGGGATCGATCGCTTGATCTGCCCGGAGTATCTCACCGCCGGAGCGATCGCCCAGTCCTTGCGCAATCCAGCGGCTCTCGCGGTCGAGAATTTCGCCGGAGGGCAGGTCGAGATGCAGCAGTTCCGAACGGCCTCGGGCGCGAAGGCGATCGGACAGCAGCTCTCGGATCTCCCGTTGCCACCCGGTGTCCGCATCGCGGCGATCAGTCGTGGCCGCGAGGTCGTGATTCCCGATGGTTCCATGCGCATCGAGGAGAAGGACGTCATCTTCCTCGTCGCGAACGCGGACGTGTTCGACACCGCACACAAGCTTTTCGTCGGAAAGACATTCACCCGACAGAAGGTCGTGATCAACGGGGGTACGACGCTTGCCGAATGGGTGTGCCACTTCCTGCGAGGCCGCAATTTCTCCGTTCGTCTCTTCGAGCGTGATGAAGCCAAGGCGGAGGAACTCGCCGCCAAGCTCGACTGGGTGACCGTGCTTCATGGTGATCCGACCGATGCCGCCGTCTTCCAGGAGGAGCGCATCGGTGAAGTGGATGATTTCGTGTCGCTTCTGGACGACGACGAAGACAACATCATCGGTGCGGTGCTCGCCAAGAGCCGTGGCGTGCGACAGGTGATCTCGATCGTGCAGCGTTCCCATTATCTCGATCTTCTCTACGACATCGGTGTCGATCGCGCCTTCAGTCCTCGCGTGGTCGCTTCGGCGGAGATCGAGGATGCCCTCGATGATTCGAGCGTGCGTCTGTTGAGCTCGCTCGAACGCGGTGTGCTGGATCTCTGGCGCGTTCGGCCGGGTGACAATTCCTCGCTGCTGGGCGAACGGCTTCGCACCGTCAAACTCACACCCAACTGGTCGATCGTCGCGATTCAGCGTGGTCAGGAGACCGCGGTGCCCACCGCCGATGATTCGATCGAATCCGGTGACGTGGTTCTGGTGCTCGGCAGAAGCGAGTCCGAACCTGAACTGCGCAAGTTGTTCGACGCCACCTGAGGAGCCTCCCCGTGAATCTTGGGCTTGTCGCAAGAAATCTCGGTCAGTTCATCCTGGTGCTCTCCATTCTGATGGGGGTCTGTTCGCTGCTCTCCCTCTTCTGGGTGTCCCAGGGTGACGCGGACGAACTCTGGGCGTTCCAGGCACTCATCGCCTGTTCCCTGATCGGAGTGCTGATCAGTCTCACCACGATCTTCCTGACCCGAGCGACGCCTCGATACATGCATCGCAGCGAAGCGGTCTTTCTGGTCTCGACGTCCTGGATCGTGGGGGCGTTTTTCGCGGCATCTCCCTACTGGATCTGGAGTCTGATCGGCGATCCCGAGTTCATCGAACCATCCCTTCATTCGTTCACGGCCTGCTTCTTCGAAGCGATGAGCGGCTTGACCACCACCGGGGCGACCATCATCGACGATGTCGAAGCGATGCCTCGCGGACTGCTCCTCTGGCGGGCGCTCACCCAGTGGTTGGGCGGAGTGGGCATCGTGGTTCTCTTCGTCGCCGTGCTTCCCTCGCTCGGGGTGGGCGGCAAGCTCCTGTTCAGTGCGGAGTCCACCGGTCCGAGTCCTGAAGGCCTTCGGCCGCACATCCGGCAGACCGCACGCATTCTGTGGATGACCTACCTCGTTCTCTCCATCGCGACGTTTCTTGCCTACCTGCTCGGCGGAATGGGGGTCTTCGAGGCCGTCGCCCAGGCCATGACCACCGTGTCCACGGCCGGTTTTTCAACCCGCAACGGCAGTTTCGCCTCCTTCGAGTCCTCGTTTCTGGAATATGCGGCATGTGTCTTCATGTTCCTGAGCGCGATCAGTTTCGGGTTGTACTTCCGCGCGATTCGCAAAGGCTGGCGAGCCCTCCTGCAGGACACCGAGCTCAAGGTGTTCGCCCTCCTCATCCTCGTCTGCATCCTGATCGTCACGGCGACCCTGATGGGACGTGAGGAACCCATTCTCATGGTGGGTTCACCCGAGATCGCAGCTCAGGATCCGACCTTCTTCAACAGCCTGCGACTCGCCGCGTTCACGGTGATCTCACTTGGGACGACCACTGGATACTGCACCGCCGACTTCGACTACTTCCCCGAGCTCGCGCTGTGCATCCTCATGCTGCTGGCCTTCATCGGGGGATGTGCCGGCTCCACTGCGGGCGGGATGAAGGTCGTTCGAGCCATCATCACCCTCAAGGTCCTG
>CABYSN010000030.1 GCA_902521645.1 Planctomycetota bacterium | reverse complement strand
TCGATGACGTCGTCATCATCGGTCTCGGGTGAGGAGGGGGCATCGGTGCCCTGAGCGCCTGCGGCGGCGGCCTCCTCGGAGGTTGCCTCATAGACGGCCTTGCCGAGTTCGAGGGACGAGTCAGAGAGCTGTTTCAGCGCAGCTTCAATGGCTTCCTTGTCATCGCCCTTCACCTTGTCTTCAAGGTTCGTGATCGATGATTCGATGCCGCTTCGTGTTTCAGCGGAAACCTTGTCGCCGTGTTCCTCCAACGACTTTCGGGTCGCATAGACCAGCTGCTCCGCCTGATTCCGAGCTTCCACCAGGGCGCGCTTCTCGGCGTCCTCCCCGGCATGTGCCTCGGCATCGTTCTTCATCTTCTCGATCTCGTCCTGCGAAAGGCCGCTGGACCCCGTGATCTCGATGTTCTGACTCTTTCCGGTGGCCTTGTCGGTCGCCGACACGCTGAGGATGCCGTTGGCATCGATCGCGAATTCGACTTCCACCTGAGGCATGCCACGAGGTGCGGGTGCGATTCCGGTGAGATCGAATCGACCGAGCGAGCGGTTGTCATTGGCGAACTCGCGTTCACCTTGAAGCACGTGGATCGTGACCGATGACTGATTGTCGGCAGCGGTGGAGAAGGTCTCCTTCTTGCTGGTCGGGATCGTGGTGTTCTTCTCGATCAGTGCGGTCATCACGCCACCCAGGGTTTCGACGCCCAGGGAGAGCGGGGTGACATCGAGCAGGAGCACGTCCTTGACGTCGCCTTGAAGCACGCCGCCCTGGATCGCGGCGCCGATGGCGACCACTTCGTCGGGGTTGATGCTCTTGTCGAGGGAATCGGTCTTGAAGATCTCCTGAGCGATCGCCTGGACGCTCGGAATTCTGGTCGAACCACCGACCATGACGACTTCCTTGACGTCAGATGGCGACAGTCCACCGTCCTTGAGGGCGGTTTCACAGGGAATGCGGAGTCTTTCCACCAGTTCCTTGCAGAGCTCCTCGAACTTCGCTCTGGTCACGGTCACCTGAAGGTGCTTGGGGCCGTTCTGGTCGGCCGTGATGAAGGGGAGGTTGACCGCGGTCTCGAGTTGCTGCGAGAGCTCGATCTTCGCCTTCTCTGCGGCTTCCTTGAGACGTTGCAGCGCCATAGGATCCTCTCGGATGTCGATGCCGTCGGTCTTGCGGAATTCGTCGGCGAGGAAGTCGATCAGTTTCTGGTCGAAGTCATCACCACCGAGATGGCCGTCGCCGTTGCTGGCGAGGACTTCGAAGACTCCGTCGCCGACGTCGAGAATCGACACGTCGAACGTGCCGCCGCCGAGGTCGAAGACCGCGATGCGCTGGTTGGTGTTCTTCTCCAGGCCGTAGGCGAGTGCTGCGGCCGTGGGCTCGTTGATGATGCGATCGACCTTCAGTCCGGCGATTTCGCCGGCGTCCTTGGTGGCCTGTCGCTGGCTGTCGTTGAAGTATGCCGGAACGGTGATGACCGCTCTGTCGACCGTTTCGCCGAGATAGTCTTCCGCGGTCTTCTTGAGATCCTGAAGAATCATCGCGGAGATCTCCGGTGCCGAGAGGCTCTTGCCCTGGACCGAGACCTTCACGAGATCGTCGCCCGAACCTTCGACGGCGTAGGGGACGATCTTCTCTTCCGACTGGACTTCGTCATGCCGACGGCCCATGAATCGCTTGATCGAGAAGACGGTGTTTTCGGGGTTCGTGACCTGCTGGTGACGAGCGGGCTGTCCGACCAGACGGTCTCCCTTGTCGGTGAATCCGACCACCGAAGGGGTGGTTCGATTACCGGTGGAGTTGATGATGACTTTGGGCTCGCCACCTTCCATCACCGCAACGACGGAGTTGGTGGTGCCGAGATCGATTCCAATGATTTTGGACATGTGTGGTTTCCTTTCGTCCGGTGTCCCTCGCGGGCTGCGGCCTTGGCCGTCCCTTACTCAAGACAACGGTCGCTTCTTCGCGAAACGCGAGTCCGCTGATCAAGGAGATGCAACCCGGATGCCAGAGGAAGACCCCTCTGAAACAGCTCAGAGCCCCTTTAAACGTCCTGAATGATCCTGGAGATTGTCGTTGTCGACATTCGCAGGTGCACCGTCTGCCAGTTTGGCATCGCCGGTGGTCGTCGTGATGTCCGGAATGTCCTGATGGCGCCCGTCACGGAGGTTGCGATGATCTATGGTGTCCCTGTCGTGGGCGTCCTGGGCGCTTGCACCGTCTTGTCCCGTTTTCTGGAACACACATGATCCCCTCCGACGACCGTGCTCAGTATGCGGGTGCCTCCGGTCATGTCTTGGCCTGGGCCTCTTTCTTCTTCTGCAGGTTGCTGCCGGTGGCTTTGCTGCTCGTCTGTCTCACCGTGCTGGTCGGATGGCTGGTCGGAGACATCACCCCGATCTTTCAGTGGCTTTCCTGGGTCCCTGCGGTGGCCATGATTCCAATCACGCTCCTTGCATGCCTCCTCTCCGCGAGAGGATCCCGGCGGGGGGGCGTTCCGTTGCGTCTCGCCTCCTGGGCGCTCTTCTTCTTCATGCTGGCCTGGGCGTGCGGCGTTGACTACGGTTTCCTGCGGTCGTCAGAGGAACGAGTCGATGATCTCGTCCTGGTCAATTGGAATGCCACCATCTCGCCGGGAGAGGATTCATTCGAGGACGCACTGGCCCATTCGAACGAGGCCCTTCGTCTTCTCGCGGCTCTCGAGTCGGAGGTCCTCGTCATCTTCAATGGTTCCTATCTCCGGCGAGGGTCCGAGTGGAAGTCATTCGAATCCACCTTCTCACATGTCACTCGAAGTGCAGGAGCCATGATCCTGAGCGCTCATGAGATTCTTGAGGCACGCCCGCTTCTCGCCTCGAATGGAACTCTGGTGATCAAGATACGACTGAGGCACCAAGGTGAGGAGATGATCATCTGGGGGTTCGATCTCCCATCATCACCGTCGCTTTCCAGACGCATCCTTTTCGACTCGCTTCAACGGAAGCTCGGGTCATTGGATCAGCCCCCCCCGGATCTTCTGGTCGGTGATTTCAACGTGCCTCGAAGCAGCCGGTCGTTTCACGAGGCGTTTCCGGATTTTCGTAATGCCTTTTCCGAAGCTGGCAGTGGGTGGAGTGGGACCTGGCCGGCGTTTCTTCCACTCTGGGATCTGGATCAGGTGCTTGCAGGACCCGGTCTTTCGGTGATCCGTTACGAAGTCGTGGCATCTCCCGTCGGGATGCATCGCATCCAGAGAGTCGTTCTGCGCCGGTGAGACCGCGTGTCCGCTCTCAGTGCTCCGGCGATTCAGTTCTCTTCGTATTGTTCGTCGAAAACGTGATCTTCGTCGACGAGCAACCAGATCGAATTGAAGATCTCGGCGTGCTCTTCGATCGAGACGATCGGACTGTCCGGAAGGCCCAGATAGAAACGGTTCTGCTCATCCTGCCACCACTGGATGGAAAGATCTCCGAGCAGCTTGTTCATGCCTCTGCGGTGGTTGAAATCGGCTTTGGTTCTGAATCCGTCGGTGATGAGAATGGATTCGGGCTGCAGGGTGTTGATCGAATCCTTCCGGCCATTGTCACCAACGTACTGGTAGTTGGAGAAGATGGTCGGTGTGCCATGTGGAAGCCACATTCGATCGACAGCCTCGTTGAGGCTCGTGGCATTTCCCTCGTACCCGTGCCTGCCGGAGTGGCTCGGGCAGTACAGGCACTTGGGATTGTCGCAGTAGCCTTGACTGATCAGCATGCCGAGCCCGTCGAAATCTTCTCGAGGCATCAGAGTGGTCGTGCCGGGGTTCGGCCAGGTCAGCGCCATCTGGTCGAGGCGACGTCCGTTCTGCGCCATCTGGCTGGGAGGAAGTCGTTCGCCCCATTGGTCCATGGCATAGGTGATGGTGCCCATGCCGAGTTGACGCATGTTGGAGGCGCAGATCAATCGATGTGCACTGTCACGAGCGGCTCGCATTCCTGGAAAAAGCAGTGCGGTGAGGATTGCCGTGATCGTCAGAACGACGACAAGCTCGAGGAGGCTGAAGCCTCTCGGGTCGACCCGCTGCTGAAGAGTTGGCATGTTTCTGGCCATCGTGTGCGCTGCCCCACAGTGCGTTCTTATTTGTAACAATGCATAAACCAACTCTAGGATCGTTGAAAAGTCCGAGTTTGAGCCAACTATATGTAAAAAGAGGGGTTTTTTTCGTTTTTAAAGCTATATTTGTCACTACGGACAAGCTTTTCCTCTTGATGAGCAAGAGCTTGCGATCAGTGTTCAGCGTCTCCAGCCAGCATGAAACCCACCCGGATTCCATGTCGTCAGAGACATGCTTTTCCTCGGAGAGGCGGTGCCATGTCAACGAAAGCGGACGACTTCAGATTGATGCAGCGGGTCGCCACGGGTGAACGCGGCGCTGTCGAAGAGCTGTATGACCGCTTCGCCCCTCTCGTCTTCAAGTCGGCACGTCAGGTTCTCTCCAGTAATGCTGAGGCCGAAGACGCCGTTCAAGAGATCTATCTCAGGCTCTGGCAGACCGCCGATCGATATGATCCCAGGCGCGCCAAGCTCGTCACATGGGTGATGCTTCTCACCCGGCGACATCTGATCGACAGGCTTCGTCGTCGAGCCTCCAAGCCACCACCGATGCACCTCGACGAGTCGGGTGGTGGAGCCGCCAGTACAGAGCCCAACATGTCACGGGTTGCCGACACCGAGGCCTCCAAGCTGCTCAGGGACTGCATCAACGAACTTCCCGAGCTCCAGAGATTGGTGATCGAACGGTCCTATCTGCAGGGATTCACCCTGCGAGAGGTCGCGACACAGCTCGATGCCCCGCTTGGAACCGTGAAAAGCGCGCTCAGCCGGGGCTTGAACCGACTGCGCGAAAAGACGAAGGCGGGTCGATCTCTTGGATGAGCACCGTTATCACACACTTCAGAACCCTTTTTCGCGGCGATCGGCGCCATCGGGAGGGGCGATCGAAAAAATCAGGAAAACTCCCGCCAAATCGTCGAGGCAGGCGGAACCGCCCTTCGAATGATCGCGAAAACACTCATATAAAGAACCAACCACAAAGCGTTTCGACGCTGATACCACCCCGAATGAACACCATGCATCGCCCAACTCAGACAACCTTCACCACGTCGATTTCGACCACGAATTCCAAGGTCCGCTCCTCATGAATGAACTGACCCATCAGGAATTGCTGGACTTTGCGGATCTTGATGTCCTTGGGCTCCTCGATGAAGTTGATGCGACCCGTTTCGAGTCCGCGTTTCAGAAAGCAACTCCGGCCGATCAGGATCTGATCCGCGAGCGTCAGGCCGAGTTCGCTTCCCAGCTGGTGGGTGCCGATGATGTGGCGGTTCCGCCGGAATCATTGAAGAGACGTGTGCTGGGTTCGATTCAAAGGGAAAACGATGCGATCGACAGCGCCCTCGCGCCGGTGGCTCGAATAGGGATCGGTCGCTGGCGTCGTGAACAGGCGTCCAACCACTCGGTTCAGCCGGCTGATGATGCCAATCTTCACACTCCGGCAGATCCGATCATGATGCGTCGTCTCCAGCGTTCCTCCGCGGTCTGGAGAGCCGCTTCATTCGGCTTGATCGCCGGTCTCGCGGTCTCTCTGGTCATCGGATATTCGTTGGTCGAGAGTGCGAAGGAAGCGACCCGACTCGCCTCTCAGCGCGCCGCTTCGGAGCAGCTTTCGGAGCTCTACCCGCAGGATCTCGCCGACGTGGTCAACGACTTCAATGGTGACGAGGTCCTGGGGCTTGCGACATCGTACGCACATCGAGGATCGATCACCGCGATTCTCAACACCGAGGACAACAAGATCCGTCTGATGGTCTTCGCCATCCAGGCAGGTGACTATTCCATCACCTACACGGATGATGCCGAGGGTGAGCACACCCTCCCATTCAGAGTCGATGAAGGGATGACCGTCGTCGACATGCAGTCCGTCGATGAGGGGGCGGCACGTGCGCTTGCCTCTCGGAGATGGGTCATTCGGGATTCCAATCAGGCCGTCGTCGCAGTGTGCAATCCCGGAATCGCATCGATTCAAGCGACCTGAAGATTTCCGACGTCTCCGTCAGCCGTTCTCTTCGGCGCGCCTCGACCACTCGAATTCGATCGGCTCCAGATCCGCACGGATCTTCGTGCGTTCATTCTGAAGTCGCTCGCATGCCTGGTGGTCCTTCCAGATGTCGGGTTCGCCCAGTGATTCATCGATCTCCCGAAGCTTTGCCTCGGCCTGTTCGATCTTTCGTTCCAGATCCTTCAGAGAAAGTCTCTCGAGGGCGCTGGTCTTCTTCCTGTCCTTCTTTCGTCCGTCGTTTCGTCGGGCCGCCTTCGCAGGCGTCTTCTCCTTCCGTCGCGTCCTCTCTCGATCCCGTTCCCGGGCCCGGGACTCCTTGCGCGCGAGGTACTCGCTGTATCGGCCCTGGAAGATCTCCAGCGACCCGTCCGCATCGAAGACGATGAGTTGCGTGCAGGTGCTTTCAAGCAGTGCGCGATCATGGCTCACCAGAAGAATCGCTCCTCCGTGCTTCTTCTTGTCCCCGAACGAGGTGAGTGCCTGTTCGAGTCGTTCGGACGCAGGAATGTCGAGGTGGTTGCTGGGTTCGTCCATGATCACGAGGTTGTGCGCGGCGGAGACGAGGCCTGCCAGGACGGCTCTGGATCGCTCCCCTCCGGAGAGCGATTCAAGCTGCTTGTCCTGCTCGCGTCCGCTGAACAGGAAGGCTCCCGCGAGATCCCTGGCCTGCTGTTCCGAGGCACGGGTGTCGCCATCGTTCGACACGATGACCGACTGGAGATATTCCCAGACTTCGAGCGAGAGATCGATGTGTGATTGATTCTGCCTGAACCATCCCACGCTCAGACGCGGGCTCTTGCGCACTTCGCCTGCGACGCTTTCGAGATCGCCGAGAATCGTGCGGATGAGTGTCGTCTTTCCCACGCCATTGGGACCGATGATTCCGATTCGGTCGCCGGGTCGCACCACGATGTCGAAATTCTCGAACATCACCCGTTCTTCGAATGTCTGCCCGAGGCCCTCGGTCGCGATGAGGATGTCGCCCACTCTCGGAGGAGTCGGGAGTTTCAGGCGCATCACGTCGAGCTCCATCGGTCTTTCGACGAGTTCGTTCTCCTTGAATCGTTCGAGTCGACTGGCGCGTCCGCGCGCCTGCTTGGCGCGCTGGCCTTCCTTGAATTTTCTGATGAACGCCTCTTCGGACCGGATCTTGTCGAGCTGCTTGGCGTGCTTTCTCGAATCGGTCAGCATCCGTTCCTGTCGCAGGCTGATGTAATCGTGGTAATTACCCGGATAGTCACGAAGCACCCCGCGTTCGACTTCCACGATCCGTTTGACCACACGGTCCAGAAGCCAGCGGTCATGACTCACCACCAGGACGGCGCCTTCGTATTCATTCGCCAGAAAATCCTCGAGCCATTGTCTTCCATCGATGTCGAGGTGGTTCGTTGGTTCGTCGAGAAGAAGCATGTCGGGACTCTCGAGAAGAAGTCTCGCGAGGCCGAGTCGTGCCTTCTCTCCGCCTGAGAGCGTGCTCACCTTCTGGGTGACCTGCGCTTCATTGAAACCCAGTCCATGCAGGGTCGCGTCGATCTTGTGATCGATCGCATACCCGCCCTCGGAGCTGATCTCGGTCTCCAGGTCGGCTTGTCTCTTGAGCAGGCGATCGAGCGTCTTCTCGTCGGCTTTCGCCATGTCCTCGTAGACGGCGTGCAGCTCCTGATGGAGTGCATTGAGTTTCTCGAATGCTCTGGCGGCGGCCTCTCGCACGGTGTCCGATTCCTCGAATTCCGGGTGCTGCGAGAGGTATCCGATTCTCGATCCCTTCTGAAGCTGGACCGAGCCCGAGTCCGGTTCCATGTCCCCCCTGATGAGTCTCATCAATGTGGTCTTGCCGGAACCATTGCGACCGACCAGCCCGATCTTCTCACCTCTCTCGACGGAGAGAATCACGCCATCGAGAATGATGCGTGTGCCGTAGGTGTGTCTGATATTGGTGACCGTGAGCAGTGACATGAGGGATTGAGTATAGGAATGTGATCCTGTTAGAATGGCCCGATGTCCGAACTGAAGGCCAAAGTCATCACATCACGTGCTTCCGGACGGCGGCGTTGGTTCTGGCCCGTCATCATGATCGCGGTGGCGATCCCCATCGCATTTCTGAGCGTTCGGGTCGAGAAGGAAAGAAGCCTTGCCGCCGCCGAGTATGGTCGTCAGATCGCGATGTGGGATGGGGATACGGTGGTCCCGGACTGGCTGTCTGACTCCGCGAGTCACATCGTTCTGATTCAGGATCTTCGGCGGCGTCTCAAGCGTCGTCCGCAGGATGATGACACCGTCGATGTCACCGCATTCGTCGAAGAGGGTGGTGATGGCGGTCGTTGGAAGGTTCGCCTGGCCTGGGATGATTCCCCGACCGTCGATCTGCTCGTCGGGTTCGACGGCCTCGCCACGACCCCGAAGCTGATCGGGGTCGGAGCCGGCCCGCACAGCGGGCGCACTGAGGACGCCGATGTCTCGAAACAGGATGCCGAAGGTGATGTGACGCCATGAGCGACGGGCCCGAGTCGAACGCACGCCCCCTCGAAGTCTGGCTCGACGGCCGGTTCGTGCCTGTGCACGAGGCGAAGGTCTCCGCCTTCGATGCCGGCTTCCAGCATGCGATCGGTCTCTTTGAAACGATGACCGCCCGCAACGGCCGTGTGTTCAGGCCAAAGGCCCACATGGAGCGTCTTCTCGATTCCGCACGTTCGCTGCTCCTGCTCGAATCGCTGCGACTGGAGTCCTTGGTGGATGCGATTCATGCCACCGTCGCTCGCAACGAGCTTCAGGAGGCCAGAGTCCGTCTCACTTTGACCGGCGGTCCGTTGAATCTTCGAGTCGAGGCGCCCGGTCGAACCGATCCGACGATCCTGATCCATGCCCAGCCGCCGACCCCCACACCGGAGACTCTCCGGAATGAAGGCATTCGCGTCGTGGTCTCCGACGATCGCCTGAGTCATCTCGACGCCTCCGGAGGATGCAAGACGCTCAGTTACTGGATGCGTCTGCTCGCCCTGCAGAAGGCTGGCGCGAAAGGTGCCTCCGAAGCGCTCTGGTTCACCGTGAGCAACCATCTTGCAGGCGGAAGCACCTCGAACGTCCTTCTGGTCAAGGACGGCCGCCTGCTCTCGCCCTTCGCTCGAGGCGAGGAGCCGGAAGGTGCGATCGCCTCCACGGTCAGACCGGGCGTCACTCGCGCCGCCGTCTTCGAGCTTGCGCGTGAACGAGGGATGGAGATCGAAGTCAGGCCGCTGGACATCGACGATGTTCTGGCGGCGGAGGAGCTTATGCTGGTCAACAGTGGTTGGGGGATCCTGCCCGTCGTCGCGGTTGAAAAGGCGGTGGTCGGTGAAGGGCGTCCGGGTCCCGTCGCTCGAGGATTGCACGAATCCCTCGAACAGCTGATCGAGCGTGAAACGTCCTATGGGATCGATCCCGGTGCCACCGACGAAGACGGATCCGCTGGCTGACTCATTTCATCGTTCGATGACTTTGACGTTTTCTCGCATTGAATCATCCTTGTGATTCATTCCGACCGCGGACTGCCCGGCGTCCATCGGATCGTGGTGGTTCCGCCCCGTGGGTCGCGCCGGCGACTTGCCCGCCGATGCGAAGACCGACTTGAAGAGCGCCACCATGAAGACGATCAACAGCATCACCATTCCCAGCGCGAGCAGCGGAATGGCCACGAGCATGAGCAGGAGGACGATCATGAGTCGTTTGAAGGGTGAGGCCTGGGACATGGCGAAACGCCCGCCCGCGAAGGACTGAGGATTCACAGTGAAGATGCGGGGGCCTTGTGGGGTCATGCTGGAGTGCCTTGTTTCAGTTCAAGGGTACAGGAGAGAAAACCAGTGGTGCCGGAACTTCGTGCACAGCCTGACATTCCCCGAGGATTTCGTCGTCAAAGGGGCTCCCGAGGGTACCATCGGGGATGTCAGGACCGATTCGTGGTCCGAGGAGGCAGGATGCCCGTCAGCAGGCAAGACACCCATAGATTCGTGCATCTCCATCTGCACACGGAGTATTCCCTGCTGGATGGTGGCAACACCGTGCCACGTCTCGTCGATCAGGTCGCCGCTCTCGGAATGGATGCGGTGGCGGTCACCGATCACGGCAATCTTCATGCCGCCATCGAGTTCCATGATCACGCCCGGAAGAAGGGCATCAAGCCGATTCTCGGAATCGAAGCATATGTCGCCCGTGGGGATCGAGGCGATCGAACTCGGACCGGTGTGATGGATGGAGGTTATCACCTGGTGCTTCTCGCGGAGAACATGGTGGGTTGGAAGAATCTCCTTCACCTCTCCTCCGATGCCTTCATCAACGGTTTCTATTACAAGCCACGTACCGACAAGAGCAAGTTGGAGGCGCACAGCGAGGGGATCATCGCGATCAACGGCCATCTCGGCTCATCGATCGCGCATCAGCTGGTCCAGTACGAACAGGATCATCGCGAGGAGCACTGGGAGCGTGCCCTCGAGGAGGCGCGTTGGCACCAGCGGGTGTTCGGTCCCAACGAACATGGTGATCCCAGCTTCTTCGTCGAGCTTCAGAATCACGTCCCCGAGCAGAAGGCGATCAATCCGCATCTGATACGACTCGCCGAGGAGATCGGCGCGCCACTCGTCGCCGACAACGACGCGCACTTTCTCCGTCGTGAGGATCACGATGTCCACGACACCCTCTGCTGCATCAGCATGGCGAAGAACAAGCACGACGAAGGGCGCATGCGTTATTCGGAAGAGCTGTACGTGAAGAGTCCCGAGGAGATGGCGGCGTTGTTCCCCGACCAGCCGGAAGCGATTCTCAACACCGTTCGGATCGCCGATCGATGCGACGTGGATCTCTCCACCGAGGCGAATCATGCCCCGGTGGTCAAGGTGGTTCATCCCGGTCAGGCCCCCGTGTACGAAGGAGGGGATCGGACCA
Organism: Planctomycetota bacterium; assembly: GCA_902521645.1. GTDB lineage: Bacteria > Planctomycetota > Phycisphaerae > Phycisphaerales > SM1A02 > UBA8087. The sequence goes on along the minus strand of CABYSN010000030.1, from coordinate 4,514 downwards.
ACTGGTTCAAGGCATACTGCAGCCAGTTCGAACTCCTGCCATTCGATGCGGACAACGAGCCCGAGATTTCAGCCGAAGATCTCAAGACCAGCTGCGATCTCGCATTGAGGGATCTCTGCGAGGCGGGTCTCATCTGGCGATACGGACCGGAGGGCGTGACGCCTCACATCCGAGCTCGTCTCGACAGGGAGCTTGGGATTCTCGCCGACAAGCTCATCAGCGCCTACTTCCTGATCGTCTGGGATTTCGTCAACTGGGCGAGGCAGCGCGGCATTCCGACCAATGCACGTGGTTCGGGTGTCGGAACGATGGTCGGATACGTGCTGGGTCTTTCTAACGCGTGTCCCGAGAAATACGGCCTGCTCTTCGAGCGGTTCACCGACCCGGATCGAGCCGAGTATCCGGACATCGACATCGACATGTGCCAGGATCAACGCGGCGCGGTGATCGACCACGTGAAGGAGAAGTACGGACACGTCGCGCAGATCATCACGTTCGGTCGTCTGAAGGCGCGCGCCGCGATCAAGGATGTCGCACGTGTCATGGGGCTCGAGCCGTCCGAAGGCCAGAGGCTTGCGAATCTGATTCCCAACGAGCTCAACATCAGTTTCGACGACGCCCTTGATAAGGAGCCGCAGCTCGGACAGGAGTGCAAGGCCAATCCGGTGGTCGCCAAGGTCATCGAACAGGCGCGTGCGCTCGAGCACCATGCCCGCCATTCCAGCATTCATGCGGCAGGTGTCGTCGTCGCGACGCAGCCACTGGACACCATCGTGCCGCTCTGCAAGGCCTCCGGCAGCGACGACATCGTCACGCAGTGGGATGGTCCGACATGCGAACGTCGCGGACTTCTGAAGATGGATTTCCTGGGACTTCGGACGTTGTCGACGATCGAGCGGACCCGTCAGCTCATCCTCGGCGCCCTCTCTGAGGAGTCGATCTGGAATGCGGTGGGGGAGGCCGCGCCGGTGGCCGGTGAAACCGATGATCGTCCCCATCCGCTCGACCTCGATCGCCTTGAATTCGAGGATGCCCGGGTGCTTTCACTGTTCCAGCGGGGCGATACCGATGGCGTGTTCCAGTTCGAGTCCGACGGGATGCGTCGTCTGCTCATCGACATGGTTCCCGATTGTCTCGAGGATCTCATCGCGGCGAACGCCCTTTTCCGTCCTGGTCCGATGGATCTGATCCCCGATTACGTGAATCGGAAGCACGGGCGCCAGGCGGTTCCCGCGGTCCACGAGATCGTCGACGAGCTGACCGCGGAGACCTGTGGGATCATGGTCTATCAGGAGCAGGTGATGCAGGTCCTGCATCACCTCGGTGACATTCCTCTGCGCAAGGCGTACACCATCATCAAGGCGATCTCCAAGAAGAAGGTCGAAGTGATCGATTCGGCACGCTCCGACTTCATCGTTGGCGCCGGCAAGCGTGGGATCGACGAGGATCAGTCCAACGAACTCTTCGATCTCATCTTGAAGTTCGCCGGGTATGGCTTCAACAAGAGCCACTCGACCGGCTATGCGATCGTCGCCTATCAGACCGCTTACCTGAAGACATACTTCCCGGCGTTCTACATGGCGGCGCTGCTCACCTTCGAGAGCCAGGCGAAGAAGGTCGAGGACTGGTTCGGATACATGGATGGTTGTCGGCGAGTTCCATGGCCGGATTCGACCCAGAGCGCGCCTCATGTCGGGATCGATGTGAGACCGCCAGACATCAATCTCTCCGATTTCGATTTTTCAGTGGTCTTCGATGCCGACGAGGTCGCGTCTCCCGCGGCCGGCCACATCCGTTTCGGACTTGGTGCCATCCGAGGCGTGGGGCGAGAGGCGGTTCGTTCCATCATCGAGGAGCGAAACGCTTCCGGTCCGTTCAAGTCTCTGCATGATTTCTGTGAACGGGTCGATCATCGTCGAGCGACCACCAAGACGATCGAGCTGCTCGTCAAGGCCGGCGCGTTCGACAGTGTCCATGGAATCGAAGCTCGATCATCCATGATGGCGACGATTCCGGATGCGGTCTCGGCTGGAAAGCAGCTTGCGAAGGATCGTGCTGCAGGTCAGTCGATACTCTTCGGTGGTGACATGGGAATGGACGACAACGACGACGAACTCGTCGTTCTCAAGTCCGTTCCCGCATGGGACGGGATGACCACTCTGGCCAATGAGAAGGACGCGCTGGGATTCCATGTCTCCGGCCATCCTCTCGACGAGCATTCGGCCATCCTCGCCGAATTCTGCAGTGCGACCGCAAGCGGTCTTTCCGACATGCAGCAGGGCAGTGCCGCGGTCGTCGCTGGAATGATCACCCGCGTACGTCCGCTCACCACAAAGCGCGGGGATCGCATGGCGATGCTCACCATCGAGGACAAGACCGGCTCCGTCGATGCCGTGGTCTTCCCCGATGCGTTCGGTGAATACGGAAGCATGATCGAGAAGGACAAGACGCTGCTCTTCTCCGGGGCCGTTGATCAATCTCGAGCTCAACCCAGTCTTCAGGTCCAGTCCGCCTATCCGATCACCAACGCACCGGCGCATCTGGCGACCAGGGTCGAGGTTCTTCTCGAGAACCGTGTCGATGAGACGGCGGAGGCACGAACCCAGCGCATGCAGTCATTGGCCGACGCTCTTCAAGATGCCTCCAAGGCCGCTTCTCCAAGCCTCGGGCGTTCGGTGGAGGCCGTCATCATGCTGGATGTCGAGGGCAGTCGGGTGACCTTGCGGGCCCAGCACTATCGGATGGTGCCCACGCGTGATGTACTCGAGTCCGTGGCGGCGGTCGTCGGTGGCCACTGCATTCGTGTCGTGGGTGGTCATGTTCCAAGCATCAAGGAACGACGCAACCGCAAGTTCGCGCGAAACAACTGATCTCACCGGGTGGATGATCGCTTCAGGGGGAGAGGCGTTCCAGTTCCCACCCATCATTCGCCCGTCGGTAGGTGATGCGATCGTGCATCCTTGAATTCATCCCATGCCAGAACTCGATTCGTTCCAGAGAGACTCTGTATCCACCCCAATGCGAGGGCCGCTCCACGTTCCGGCCTTCGTAGCGTGCCTCCTCTTCGCGGCAGGCCTTTTCGAATGCCTCGCGATTCACGATCGGTCGGGATTGAAGACTTGCTCTTGCCGCCAGTTGTGATCCTCGCGGGCGGCTCTGCCAGTACGCATCGGACTCGGCCTCGCTGACATGTTCCACCCGGCCTTCGATCCTGATCTGTCGTTCCATCGGATCCCAATGAAAGACCAGAGCCGCGACCTTGTTGGTCTCGAGTGCGAGCCCCTTGCGACTTTCCCGGTTGGTGAAGAAGACCGCCCCGCGTTCATCGAGTCCGCGGAGAAGAACGATTCGAGCGCTCGGTCGTCCATCTGGGTCGATGGTGGCGAGCGTCATCGCGTTCGGATTCGGGAGGGACGTCTCCGTGGCTTCCTGCATCCATGCATGGAGTGCCGGCATCGGGTCATCTGGTGGATGTTCGAAGTTGAAAGAATTCACAGTCGAAGTCTAGCGTCCTTGTTCGTCATCATCCTCCGAATCGAGGAGAGCTTCCGCCTCGTTGATCTTGCTCGTCCAGTCCTGAGGCTGGTCCTCCGAGGGTGTGCCAGATTTCTCGGTCGCGGGCTCATCCGGAGGCCTGGTGCGCTGGGCCTGCTCTTCGATGATCTTCTCGGTGTGTTCGAGATTGCCGCCACGGGGAAGTGCTGCGGTGTCCTCATCGATACCAAATTGGTTGATCCATTCGTCGACCTCCCTCTCAGGGAGATCCCGAGGGGTGCGGACATGCTTGCCGGTACCTGATCGTGATTGGTGGTCATGAGTCAGTTGAGCCAGAAATCGATCGGCATCAATGATCTGGCAGCGTCTTCTTCTTGCCAGAACCTGGATTTCCCGATCGGAACTGACCACGACCAGCCTTTTGGGGCTGTTCGAGGCTGACACCAGGTCCAGAATCAGGGTGTCAGCCGATTGGGCCTGTCCCGAAAATTTGAACTGAATCATCCCTTTGGAGTGCCCACGGAGGTTTCCGGAGAGGTTTCTTGGGTTGCCATCGCAGACCAAGATCGATTTATGGTTCCGATAACGACTCCCTCTGATGAGATCTGCCAGTGATTCCTCGTCAATTCCCGCCATATCGGGGGGAAGGACCCCGGTCCGGTGGAGAACATTACACGTGTCGATCAGCAGCTTCATGAGCCGATCTTAGTCCACAACCACTCGGGCTTCTTCTGATCCTGATCCTCCTTTACGGGTTGCGTCCGGAGTGGGAATCCTGTGTAATGCGTGGCTTCTCACGAGGCATTCGTCTCGTGTTCAATTCCTCCTGATGTCTCAGTAAGGACCTCCTCCAGATGGCGATTCGAATCAAGGCCCGTGGCAGCGAAAGCGTCGAACAGATGCTCCGACGTTTCAAGAAGTTGTGCGAAAAGGAAGGCCTGACCAAGGAGGTCAAGAAGCGCCAGTACTACGAGAAGCCGTCCGAGCGTCGTCGCCGAGATGATCGCAAGTCGGCTGCC
>CABYSN010000029.1 GCA_902521645.1 Planctomycetota bacterium | reverse complement strand
ATGATCGTGCCATTTGGAGTGACGGAGCAGTCCCCGTCGCCGCATCCATCGATGGGCGGGTTGTAGCTTTCGTGCGTGTGACCAGAGCCGAAATTGTGCCCCACTTCATGAGAGAAGACCATCAGGTCCCAGTTCGCGCCGCTGTTGTCTTCCACCGGATAGGGGAAACTTCCATTCAGATTCGCGCTGACGGCATAGGCGGAACTTCCTCCGCAAAGCCCGTTCAGGTACGCGATGCCGCCCCCAAGTGAACGGCCCGAAAGGAAATGGGCCAGGTCCCTGGAGACGCTGCCCATGTTCGATTGCCAGTAGCTGACGAATTCATTGAGCTGGGAGGATGTGTTGGTTGCGGTCCAGGGATCGCTTGTCGCCCAGAGACGGATGTAATCGATTTCAAGATTCACATTGAACTGAGCTTCGTAGATCGTCGTGGCAGCTGCAAGCAGCAGCGCAGCATAGGCGTTCGCTGCATTTTCACTGCCTCCGAAAAGCGAGTCGAGATATTCGTTGTCTGTCTCGAGACCGAATCCGACTTTTCGACACGGAAGCGCGCCTGCGAGAAAACCGCCCATCTCGTCGTGTGAGCCGCCGGGAAGGGCATTCTCCGGCTCGATCAGGGTGCACTCGAGTGGGAGAAGTGCGAGAGATTCCTCGGGAACTGAAGCGGAGTCGAAGATGAGCGTCGGCTTGCCTTCACCAATGCGGCCGCTCGAGATCATGTACGTTCGGTCCCCGCGTCGCACATAGCCCATGGTCCCCATGGCACCATCAGCCAGAAGCGCGTAATCTTCGGGACTGCCGGCGATATGACCAGCAAGAACCACGAGATCCGGTGCCGAAACCTGGACTTCCCTGACACCTCTGCCGTCTTTGCCGTCACGCATGACGACGAAACGAGACTGCGGTGTGATCGAGGACACGTCATGAAGCACAAGGTCCACATCGAAGTCCTCACCGAGTGGAAAACCTTCGAGACGAACATCGAGGCCGGTCTGCCTGGATTCACGAGAAAGGCGATCAAGTCGAACTCGATCGATCTCAATCGTGGAGGCACCGAATGCCTTCCAGGGCGATAACACATCGGTACGAGACACGACATCTCTCGCCGTCATGATGTTCGGTGAGATGATTTCCGTATCGGAGGCAAGAATCGGGGTACAGAGAGCACCGATCCCAACTATCACTGTGACGCAGGCGAGTCTCATGTATCTCTCCAGGGAATCGACATGTCGAACTTGTCGAACTTGTCGAACCGAGTCGTTTCTGAATGGGCTATGAATGTCGCTCAGAGGGGTCCAGAAATGCAAGACGCGACGGGTGGGGTGAGAAAAATAATGCTTTACACCATATTTGTACGCGAGAAAGGACGATTCGTCCCCTTTAAAACGAACGTTTGCCTCGATATTTAAAAGGAAGCCTTCCATATAAATCAAAAGACACCAAGGTGTATTGCATGAAAGGCACCATTCAGAGGGTGGATCTTGCCAGAGGGCGGCAGGCAGGCGAGAACGGCTCCTGAGGTGATTCCATCACCATACGGCCCTGCCCGCCACCATCTCGCGGGGGCCGGAAGAGTGACATGTCGCTCCCCAGACGGCGATTCCTCGTACTGGCGCATGATCCAACAAGTCTTGATATCAAACGCCTTGAGAGCTGAAGATGACATCAAGAGTCACAAACTCGGCATGGCGTCGAGCAAAGCCACCGAAATCGCAGCATGCACACCAAGGAGAATAGCCTCAGCAGCATCGTGACGAAGCGGGCCCTTGGGCCGAGAAGCACCGCTCCAATCGATCACCTTTCTTGCCATCTGAACAGCTTCCTTCTTCGCTTTTTCTCCACTGGTCTGCTGTCGAGGAAGCATGAGAGTCCTTCGCCAATCCGACGCCTGAACCTGCCTGAAATCGATTCCAAGATGTGCACAACGTTTTTCCCACACGGTCGCGATATCCCCCCCGCCTTCGAGCCAAAGCCAGCCAAGCGGAGGTGACTCCTTCAGAATCGTCCCAACGCCTCTTCGAAGCTCTGCAAGCGATCCGAAGTGCTTCGAACGATACGAGACGAGGCGGCCATCAGGTCCAAAGACGGCAAGTCCCGTTCGAAGGCCCATGTCGACAGCCAGCAGATGCCGATCCGCGGCGTGCGGCCTGGAAGGAACGACTCGTGAGGTCGGCTTCTCACGACGATCGCTCTTGTGTTCTTGTCTTTTCCAGTTCACATGTCACATGCTACGTGATCAAGCGGGAAGTGCACCCGGATGGATGAAAACCACCCCGGGTGTCAACTTCACCGGGCCTGCTTTTCCTGTCTCGCGACCTGCCGGCGACGAGTCTCCTCGAGAATCTTCTTTCGGATGCGTATCGCATCAGGCGTGATCTCCACAAGCTCATCATCCTGGATGTACTCGAGTGCGGATTCGAGGGAGAGCTTTCGCGAGGTCTTCAAAACCACTGTGGCTTCCTTGGTGGCTTCACGCATGTTGGAAAAAGCCTTTGCCTTCACGATATTGACGTCAAGATCGTTGTCTCTTGAATTCTCACCCACGACCTGCCCGGCATAGATCACCTCGCCCGGTTCGACCATGAGCACGCCACGCTGGCTCAGATTCAGCATCGAGTAGGTGGTCGCCTGACCCGCTGTCGTTGCGATCATGACTCCATTGGGCCGTCGATAGGCGACCGTGCGCGTTGGAGCGTGCTCGTGATAGGCATGAAACATCACCGCCTCGCCAGCTGTGGCGGTCAACATCTGACTTCGCATTCCGATCAATCCACGAGCTGGAATTTCACTGACGATGTGCATCCGGTCGCCACGAGGGTCGACATGCTTGACTTCGCCACCTCGAGACCCGAGAAGCTCCATGGCCGCTCCCATGTGGTCCTGGTCGACGTCGATGGTGAGCAATTCAATTGGCTCGCAGACGACATTGTCAATGGTCTTTTCAATGACCTGAGGGCGACCGACGGTGAGCTCATAGCCTTCACGGCGCATGTTCTCGATGAGTATTCCAAGGTGAAGCAATCCACGACCTGAAACCCTGAACTCCTCCGCGCTATCGCCCGCTTCGACCCGCAGTGCCAGATTGCTTCGCAATTCCCGCTGCAGCCTGTCTGATATCTGGCGTGAGGTGACGTACTTACCTGTCCGACCAGCGTTCGGAGAATCATTGATTCGAAAAAGCATGTGCAGGGTCGGCTCGTCGACGGCGATACGCGGAATGGGCACAGGACTCTCAGGGCACGCGACCGTGTCCCCTATCTCGAAATCACCAAGCCCCTCGATCGCACAGAGATCGCCCGCGGTCACGTGATCGGCAGGCGCCTTTCCAAGATCCTTGAACCTGAACACCTTCTGAGCCCTGGCTGAGCGAATGCCGTCGGCATGACACATGGTCACCGTCTGGCCGGCAGTCAACGAACCGGCGTACAGGCGGCCGATCGCGATTCTCCCTGCATAGGACGAGTAATCCTGACTGGCAATGAGCATCTGGAGTGGTGCATCAGGGTCTCCCTCGGGAGCAGGAAGACGATCGAGAATCGCATCAAGAAGCGGAAGCATGTCGCCTTCGGTGACGTCGACGTCATTCGAGGTCCAGCCATTTCGACCTGAGGCGTAGACCACAGTGAAATCGAGATGTTTGTCGGTTGCACCAAGTGCCACGAGGAGATCGAAGACCTCATCCACGACTTCATCGGGACGGGCATTCGGCCTGTCGCACTTGTTGATCACCACGACGAGCGGATGATCGAGCTCGAGGGCCTTCCCGAGCACGAATCGCGTCTGAGGCATCGGACCTTCGAACGCATCGACGAGAAGAAGAACACCATCCGCCATCTTCAACACGCGCTCGACTTCGCCTCCGAAATCGGCGTGTCCGGGAGTGTCGATGATGTTGATTCTGAAGAGTCCGGAATGTTCACTTTCTGCAGGAGGCGTCCAGGTCACCGCACAATTCTTGGACGTGATCGTGATGCCCCGTTCCTTTTCAAGAGGATCGGAGTCGAGGACGCAATCAGCCTCGTCCCTGTCCAGCGTCATCGACCCGCAATAGGCAAGAAGTGAATCAACGAGGGTGGTCTTTCCGTGATCGACATGCGCGATGATGGCGACATTGCGGAGATTTGGGTCGGCGATGGGATTGGTTGAATCTGACATAAGTCAGGAAGAGTACCCGTGATGAGGCCCTCGTGCAGCCCACCAAGCGGACCGATGTCCACGTTCATTCCGATTTCCTGATGGTCATGTGGTCGAATAATCGGTTCTGCAGGTCATAGGCAAAGAATTCAAGCACACGCCCGTTGAGACGGATCATGCAGTAATGATGACCCGTACGGACTGTATTGTTGAAATCCGGCCGAGTGGGCCCGGGAGCCTCCAGGCCACCTCCACCCCCCCCGGTGATCGTGTACACCACGCCTCCATCATCGACGACTCTTCCTCCACTGATCGGCCAGGTTCGCTCGTAGCTGTGGATGTGACCATTGAGCACCAGATCGACTTCGTGCAGGTCATAGAGCTCTGTGAGTGGACGAATCCGAAGATCACCCTTCCGGCCCCTGCCTGTCCAGGTGTCTCCGTAGTCGTTTTCATCCGATGAATACGGCGGATGATGATGTACGACGAATTTCCAACGTGCCTGGGACGCCCCCAGCGCGGCGTCGAGCCACTGGTACTGCTCAGAACCAGGCGCAACTATTCGATTGGTATCGATCATGAAGAAATCAGCGTCGCCTTGACTGAAGGTGTAGTAATACTCGGGTTCAGGCAGAGAGAAGTAACGGTAGTAGTGCCTGGCATCCTGTTCGTGGTTTCCCAGAACCGGATACATGGCGACACGCGACAACAATCCATTCATGCCGGGAAAGAACTCGTCTGTCCAGTCCGCCTTGATGGACCCCGTGCCGGTCAGGTCCCCGGGGTGGATGATGAAGCCAGGACGCTGATCCCAGATGTGCGTGGCAAGGATCGAGCAGACTTCAGGATTGTCCTGCGTGTCGCTCAAAAGTGCGAAGGTCACCGGAACTCCTCGAGGAGCAGCCGTCTGAAAACTGAGGACCTCAGTCTGAAGAGTCCGACCCAGATCATCAATGAGAACGACCTGATAGAAATAGGCCGAATCCGCTTCCAGATCATCCATTGAAATCTCGGCGAACATGGTCGGATCATTGACTTCGATGACACGCCCGAATTCAGCATCCTCACCGAAGCGGACTTCGCCAGTCACGGGCCGGGTGGTCTCAAAGATTAGTCCCATGGAATCCATTTCGGGGAATTGCAGAACCGGCGCGACCACCCAGTCGAGGTGTTCTGAAACCGGCCGGGGAAGTGAGACATGAGCAGGCATCCCGGCCAGCATCTGATCGTCGACGAATCTTTCGGAGACCCACTTCGGGCCGGCGGCCATGTCATAGACCCGGACATCGGAAAGTCGCCCGACATGTCGATTGAACTCGTTGGAGTCCCTGTAGGCACCAAGGCTGACCATCGCGGAATCGGGATAGAGAATTGGACCCGACTGAATGTCCGTCCTCGCTTCCTCTCGGCCGTTCACGTAGAGCACGGCACACTTTCCGTCATAGGTCGCGACCACGTGATACATCTTGCCGCACTCATATCTTCGAGTCCCCTTCAAATACGTCATGAGGCCATCACCATCGTCGGCACCCTCGGTCGACAGACCGAAATAGAAATGATGCTGGTCGTAGCCGAGCACCCAGCCTTTCTCATGAGAGGCGTTGTCGACGAGACATCCGAGGACACCTCCCCATGACTGGGGCTCGTCCACTGCGATCCAGGCGGAGAGGGTGAGCGATTCCCGTGGCAGCGGAGGATCAAGCGACCGGTGATCTTCAGAGACGAGAAGAGTCGTGGTGGAATCGAGGACGCATCCTCCGCCGATTCCAGCCGGAGCGAATCGCAGGCCGTTCGCACTGCTGATATCAGGACCGAATCTGGACCTGACTGTGTCGCCATCGAGATCCTGTTCGGTGAGGGGATAGGCGAGAATGGGATCCGGCCCGTCATGACCGAGATGACCCAGCGCCAGTACGGTGAGAATGATCAGATAGCTCATGGATACAGCATACGGTGTCGAAGCGAGAACCCGGCGGAGTCACTCAGGAAACCTCTGCACATTTGAAACCAGCACTCAATGACTCATGAAAGACGCTTGACCACGACCATGGTCACATCATCGGCAGGCCTTTCGCTGCCGCGAAACTCATTCAAAGCCGAGACGACGCACTTGATGATGCTTTCTGAATCAAGGTCTTTCGCATCACGAAGAACATCCATCAGTCGCTCCTTCCCGAACAACTCCTTTTCCCCGTTCGCAGTCTCCCAGACACCATCCGTCGCGGTGAAGATGATCTCACCACCCTCATCAAGCACGAGATCGTATTGATCGTAGGTTTCACCTGCAAGAATCGCGAGAGGAACACCACCACCGGATGGTTCGGTGAACGAGTCATTTGCCGGTGAATAGATGATCGGAGGATCATGACCCGCACTGGCCCACTCGACGTTTCTTCCATCCGCGGAAAGACGCATCATGAGAAGGGTCATGAAGCGACCGTTGGGCACATCTCCAAAGAGGACATTGTTGACCTCGGAGAGAAGTTCGCCCAGCGGAAGGACATCCTTGAGGCTGGTACGAAGTGCGGAACGTGCCGCCGCCATGATCAGTGCGGCACCGATCCCATGACCGGTGACATCACCAACCGCGATCGTGACGGATCCATCGGCGCTGATCTCGACTCCTTCTGAATGCATCGGAAAATCGAAGTAGTCCCCCCCGGTCTCGTCGGAAAAGACGCTGGCGCCTGCTATGTCGAGCCGAGTGGAGGATGGAAACGACTGCGGGAGAAGATTCTGCTGCACTTCCATGGCCACGGCAAGGGCGGTTCGCATTTCAAGACGCTCGCGCAGCCCTCTGGTCATCCGATCAAGAGCTTCACTCAACTGCGAGAATTCAAGCCCACCCCGGGAAGTAAACCGTTCATCAAGATCGCCTGATGCGATCTCGGAGGCGGAGCGCCTGAGCGCGATGATCGGATTGGTGATGGACCGAGCAAGAATGATGGCAAAGACCCCAGCGAGCACGAGAACCACCAGGGCCGAATACACCAGTCGGCGCTGAACGACATTGACACCTGCAAGGATGTCGGATTCTGGAAGAATCGTCACCAGAGTCCATTCAGGACCGTCGGCAGCGTCGAGCTTCTCAGAATCCACTTGATACACTTCGCCGTCATGTGAAAAACTGGCATGGAGAAATCCGGCGGCATCGCGGGAACTCCCGGGGCCTCGGGTCAGGCGACCACCTACTCGATGCTGAATCTGAGCCAGCTCAAGGGCTCTCGCCGCCTTGCCTATTTCAAGATCCGTCGAGTTCGAGGCAAGTACACCCGTCGTGCCGGCTGATGAATCCTTGACCTTGCTTGCAGCGACCAGCATCCCGGACGAGTCCATGATGAAGACCTGTCCATTCGGGCTGATGTCGATCTGCTCAAGGAGCTGGGAGAGGGCATTCACCGTGAAACCGACATCGACGACTCCGAGAAACTCACCTTCAGGTGAGGTCACTCTGACCGATCTGCCGCTTCCGACCACCCCCCCGACCTGCGAATTCGCCCAGGAATAGAGAGGCGTCCAGCCAACGCCATCCTCGGACTCCATGGCCTGGAGATGCCAGGGACGCTGAGATGAAACATACGGATAGCGGCCGATCTCACCTGAAGCCTTGCGTCCATCTGCATCGATATTCCATTCGATGCAGAAATCATCGTGCCGATTGAAGGATTCATGCAGGGTGAACTCTCCATTCGGACCACGTTCGACCCAGACGACCTCGTCATTCTTGTTGCAGAGCAGTATGGCGCTGACCCCCTTCCAAGAACGCAGCTGGGAAGCGAGGAATTGAACCTGACCTGAAAGCCCCTCGGGAGTCTGGATGTCCATGATCCCATCGCCGAGAAGCTGAGCATTGAAGTCACCGATTCGAATAGGTGCGTTCAAGGTCGAAAGGACGTATTGACGCATCCGCTCGGTCGCCTGATCCGTCAATCGAACCATCAGGTCCGAGCTGGTTTCTCTGGTCCCTCGAAGGGCGAGAAATCCGATGAGCACGAACACGCCCATGACCAGAAGAAGCGTCAGGAAGGGATAGGAAACAGCGACGGATACTCTGGACAATGTCTTCATGACGTCTCTTCTAATCGATGAACCAAAGCACGCGCCTGGCTACGGACCATGTCGAATTCCAACACGATGGTACCCAGTGAGTGACGAGAGCATCGGCCAGATGACCTGTGGCCCAAAGAAAAGGTCCCGTGCGAAACTCGCACGGGACCTTGTTGAGGCTTAGAAGTCGAAAACTATCAGAGCGACCAGTTCGCAAGAACGATGGCCACGTCCTGGCCATTGACGTTCGAATCGCCATTGATGTCGCCCGCACAATCCGGGCCGGTGCAACCCCAGGTCGAAAGCACGACCGCGAGGTCCTGACCATCGACCACGTCATCACAATTCACGTCACCGAGGATCTGGCATCCAGGCTCCTCGTCGTCACAGACGAATCGTCCGATCTTGAAGTTGTCGATACCTGCTTCGACCACCGAACCGGGGTCGCTGTCGCTGGCCGTGAAACGAATCTGGAATCCGGAGGTCACGGTCACGACATCACCGACTGTGAACTGAAGGGTGGTCCAACCACTCGATGCACTGTCGCCATTTGAAACGGTCGCAACCGTGGTCCAGGAAGCACCTAAATCACCGGAGACGTCGACGATGAAATCGTCATCGTATTCCGTGTTGTTGGCTGACGTGTTGTCATACCACCAGTCAACCGAGACCTGATCGTCTGCAGCGGGTGAGTACACAGACGAAGTGAGCTGAGTCTGACCGCCATCGATGTCAAATTCACATCCGAAGGTGGAGAGACCGTTTCCGGTGACCCAACAGGAGCCGCTGCCATCGGAATCACTTCCAGGTGCGCTGCAGTCATTGACGGAGATTGAATCCGATGAAGGAACGCCGCGTTCCCAGCCGCCGGTCGTGGCAGTCGTTGAAGCCGTCCACCCCGCGCTTGCGTTGAAGTCGACGAGAGCGACAATCTGCTCTTCACCGACCACGTAACTGTAGGGCGACGAGGAGCCGCCGATCGGAAGCGAAGCCGTTCCGGTCTGAACTCCCGTGTAGGAAACGTAGAACTGTGGAGACTGATCGCATTCCGCGGCAGGAAGGACTGCGCGGTAGGTGTTCGCCACGCCATCAAGAGGACTTGAGGGAGTTGGCAACCACGGACCGGAGCCTGACGGCCGGTAGAAGACTGCGTACGAAGAGATCGAATCATCTCGAGGATCGATTGAGAAATCGATTTGAAGCGATTCTCCACTGAGAACGTTCGTCGGAACACCTGTCAGGAGTGTGGCGACGGGAGCTCGGAAGAGATTCTCCATCGCGGCAGCGGCATCGAGGACACCACCTGTACCAACCACGCCGTTCATGGAACCCGTGGGCCTTGCGGAACCGAGGATCGCCTCGATCACGTCGCTTGCAGGAACATTTCCGAGCATGGAGGAGACGAGACCTGCGACACCGGCGACATGGGGCGTCGCCATCGAAGTGCCGCTGTACTGAGAGTATCCACCTGGAACGGAACTGAGGATGTCCACGCCGGGTGCGCCGATGTCGACCGAACCGACGCCATACTGGCTGAAGTTGGCAAGGTTCTCATTTGAATCGACGGCAGCGACGGAGATGATGTTCGAGAGGTTGTAGGCTGCGGGATAACTGGCACCTTCGTAGCCACCATTGCCTGCAGCTGCGCAGAAGACATGACCGCAGTTGTTTCCGGCTGCTTCGATGATGTCGAAGAAGGCCTGAGCGTAACCACCTCCGCCGTAGCTGTTGTTCGACACTCGAGCACCCATGTCACAGGCATACTGGACGGAGGCGTAGATGGCGGATGTCGAGAGCGACTGATCTCCGACACGGAGCGCGATCAGATCGCATTCCCAGTTCACACCGACGATTCCGATGCCGTTGTCACCGACGGCTCCGACCGTTCCACCGGTGTGTGTACCGTGGCCGTTTTGATCGTTGGGATCGTTGTCGTTGGAGGCGTAGTCCCAGCCACTGATGTCATCGATGAGTCCGTTGCCGTCATCATCCACGCCATTGGCGGTGCTGCCTTCTCCGGGATTTTGGAAAAGGTTGCCGACGAGGTCGGGGTGATCCATGTCCATGCCACTGTCGATGATGGCGATTCTGGTCGTTGACAGTCCGGTGGTGGTATCCCATGCAACTGCGGCATTGATCGCGGCGAGACCGTACATCGAGCTGTAGTTGGGGTCGTTGGGGGTCTCGAAGGTCTCCATCAGGTAGGCGGGTTCTGCGTACATGAGGATGTCGCTTCGATCCTTGATCATCTCAAAGGCATCACGAGCGATACCAGCGAGCTTGATGCAATAAAGATCGCTCACCAATCTGTAGGCGTACTTTGTCTCACCCTCAACGAGTTCGATCAGAGCATCTCTGTCTGACTGACTGACTTCCGGGTAAAAGCGGACGATGAGTTCGTCCTCGACATGGGGAAAGTCGAAGCCGTTTTTCTGGGGAAGAAGCGAATTCGAATCTGACTCAACGACATCCGGACGAACGCCGATGTCTTGGACCAGGTTGGCCGAAACGAATGATGTCGAGGCAATGCCAAGTGCGATGGCTGCCGTCGTGAGCATCTGGTAGGACATGGAAGTCTCCTTAGAGTGGAACGTGGGGTTTCCTGAATCTAACAAGAGGTTACTCCTTGCCTAGATGAGTCTCCAGAAAATCATGGAGTCAAAGGCAAAGAGAAACGAAACGCACTATGAGAGTAAACGAACGTTGACACGTTGGCCCAATAAAAGTGCAGTTTTTTATGAATTCATCGTTCGATGATCAGCAAAATGATGCTGAAGCAAGTGACTCGGAGATCGAACATAGGGAACTGTGGACATCAAAGCCCTCGAAGCGATCCACGACTGGACCGACCAGGGCTCGCCCACCCACGAAGAATGACATGCCGGAGTCATGGCAGTCTCGACCGAGACGGAGGAGGTCATCAACCTGCTCATCCTCATCGATGAAGTGACTCACAGAGACCCAGACGAGGTCTGGCCTGTTTTCAGCCGTTCGATTCGAAAGATCCCAACGAATGGCATCGGTTGGCGTGTTGGCACCCAGATTGACTGCACGTCCTCCCAATTCCTCGATGACGCTGGAGACAAGCAAAGTGGGAAGCATGTAGATGTCCCCGCCGATGGCGCCCCCTAGTGCATGAAACTTAGGATCAGGACTTCTCGCGAGGACACGCATTCGTTCTATGGACTGGAGGCAGACCTGAGTCGCACAATGCTCTCTGAGAATCCCTTCAGAGTTGTGCGGCACATGCCCAAGCGACTCAAGAACAGGTCGGATGTCTTCGTCTCCAACCTGGGCGATGGAGGCGCCGCCTAGATAGCGAGACATGAGAAACGACTCTGCTTCCTCGGTGGCCCCGCGCTTGAACATGTCCAGGAGCGAAACTTCGTTGTCCGGATTGACTCGTGTTGTGGAAAAATCAACGGGGAGACCAATCGCAGAGGGGCTCTGAATGGGAATGGAACGTTCACGAATGAAGCGAATGGCTTCATGAATACGGATTCTTCGATGCCCCCCACCAGTCCTGGTGAAGGTCAGAAGACCATTGTCAGCCCACCGCTTGAGGGAAGATTCACTCATACCTATGGCTGACGCCATATCCCGAGGCGAGACTGTTCTGTTCACATCCAGTGACTTCATGGGGTAATAGTAGGCCCAAATGAGGCAGAGAGGTGAATTTTTGAACGTTTTGCATGTTTTGGCTGATTTGACCATTTCCAGCATTGCAATTGAGGCTGACGAGGGGTAATTTGAACGTTATGAACGTTTTCCTTGATCCCGACACGAGCTTGAACTTGGACAAGGACAGCCCTGCTCAGCATTTCCAGGCAGGAGGCATCTCGTAACGATGCAGACGATGATCGATGGAGGCTCAATGCAGTCACTCCCCAATTCTCCATCGACCGACCATCAGGGGGGCGCGTTCAGGCGCCCCCCTGTTTTTTATGATTGCAGATGACATGAAGACATTGATCTGGTTTCGAGATGACCTGCGCACTGAAGACCATTCCGCTCTCCTTGAGGCCGTGAAACGTGGCAGGTCAGGTGTCGCTGGCCTTTTCATTGCAACGCCATTGACCTGGAAGAAGCACAGGGTCGGTTCACCTCGAGTGACATTCACGCTCTCATGTCTGGCATCATTGAAATCAGATCTTGAAGCGATTGGGATCCCCCTCATCTTTCGTGAAGTACCCACCTATGCGGACATACCGCAGACGGTCGCAGACATTGTCCGATCCCACGACATTGATGAGATTCATGCTGGCCTCGAATACGGCGTGGATGAAATCGCACGTGATCGTGCAGTGTCACTTTCATTGAAGGGACTGGACGCTTCTCTCAACCTCTGTGATACCCAGACGATTCTTCCGGTGTACAGGATCCGAAACAAGGCCGGACTTCCCTACAAGGTCTTCACTCCTTTCAGAAAAGCATGGGAGGAGATGTACCTGACAGCCAACATCGAAGCTCCGAACCCTCCTTCTGAGACAGTCTCATCTGGAATCGCCTCGACACCTCTTCCCGACGCGATCTCGGGATTTGCTCCGTGGACGCCGAAGAGCACATGGACCGGAGGCTCCGAGACGGCAATCGCGAGACTCAAGCGATTCATAGAGGAAGAAAAGTGCTTCGAGTACAAGAACACCAGAGACAGACCCGACCTTGATGGGACGAGCACCCTCTCACCGTGGCTTGCAACCGGATCACTGTCGGCGAGCAGATGCCTGACGGAGCTGTCCAAGACGTATGGCCCCGATATCACCAGTTGGCCTGAGGGACCAAGATGCTGGCAAGGAGAATTGGTATGGCGTGAATTCTATCGCTACGTCATGGCCTCATTCCCCGAGGTCTCACAGCGCCAACCGATGCAGCAATGGACCACCGACATCGACTGGCGCGACTCGCCTAAGGATCTTCAGGCCTGGAAGGACGGGAGAACGGGAATCGATATCGTGGATGCAGGCATGATCCAGCTCAAGGAGACCGGATGGATGCACAACAGGGTGAGGATGGTGGTTGCCATGTTCCTCTCAAAGAATCTGCTCATCGACTGGCGGCATGGAGAGGATCATTTCAGCAGCTCACTGGTCGACTACGACTTCGCAAGCAACAACGGAGGCTGGCAATGGGCGGCTTCAACCGGGACCGATGCCGCCCCCTACTTCAGAATATTCAATGCGGAAACACAGGGGGAGCGTTTCGACCATGATGGAAACTATCGGCGACAGTGGCTCCGGGGCAGACCCAAAGGCACCGTACCCCCCATCGTCGACCTGAAGACCAGCCGCGTTCGCGCGATTGAAACATTCAAGGCAGCTCAGGCGGATTGGCAGATGAAGAGCCACTGATCGACACCATGGCGTGGACAAATGAAATGAACTGGCTTGCTCACCCAATCCCCTTCGAGTGCGACAGCTTTTCTCGTGCCGTTTTTGAATGTGCATGATTCACGGAAATCCAGCGGCACCCCGACCAGACCGTGGCGAAAAGCAGCGCCAGCAACGAGAAGACAACACCCCCATTGGCACGCCATGTCTCACGGGGCCCCATGGTGAACGTTTCTGAATTCGTCTGGAACGGAAGGACCATCGCAAGCATGAACAGGATCACCATCACCAGCAATGGGGCACGCGAAATCGTTCCGCGTTTCACCACCAGGAATTGGGCGACCAGAATCATCAAGAGAACGATGATGGCCATGTGCCGCATCTTGGTCTGCGGAGCGAATGCAAGCACCGCAATGAGAAGTCCGGTCCATTCCAGAGCAATGAGTCCCTGCAAGCTCGGGGCGGTACGCCCCCGGACACCTGAACGCCCGCGAAAAAGAGACACCCCATTCAGAAAATAGATTCCCCAGCCGATCATCAAACAGGCTGCCGCGGAGAGCGCGATCATCAGATACGCGGCATTGACACTCAGCCCCATTCCACCGGCCCATCGGGCCCAGGTGCTCGACAAGGAAACACTGTCCACCCAGTCGAGGGGGAACACCCAGGGGCCATCCTGATCAGGGACAGCACCACCGAAGAGCACCAAGATGCTGGAGAGAGATTCCATGAGATAATCCAGATTCACATCCCATCCGATCACCAGAGCACCGGACAAGGCCACTCCAATCGACCCCAGAATGAATCCCACAAACGTACTCCACCAGCCACGAATCAGGATCAATGGAAGGAAGATGATGGTCTGGTA
The DNA here is from genome assembly GCA_902521645.1 of Planctomycetota bacterium. Lineage (GTDB taxonomy): Bacteria > Planctomycetota > Phycisphaerae > Phycisphaerales > SM1A02 > UBA8087. Next base: position 1,147 of record CABYSN010000029.1, on the reverse strand, counting down.
CTTGATGTTCGCAACGAGACCGAGAAGCACGCCCGCGAGAACGGGATGCTTCTTGAGAAGTGCAAGACTTCCGATGATGCCGATCAGGATCAGATAATCGACCTGGCCTTGATCGATTTCAGCCTTGATGCGAGGCAATGAGAAAAGCACTGCAACCAACATGATCACAGGAACCGTCGCGACATCGGTCGATCCATCAAATCGATTGATCACATCCCTCGCACCTATCCAGAGGCACCCAAAAAGGAGAGCCATGCTCACGACCGTCCAAACAGCAGCAGCGATCTCAAGAGGCATCAGAGTCAGAGGCATGAAGAGGATGGCAAGCAGAGGCGGGTAGATGTAGGTCAGAGGGGAATCGGGATTCCATGCAGCGAACATGTCATCACCCCGACGCAGAGCCATCGAAGCGTCATAGTAGATCCGGAAATCCATGTCCGCGAAGTTCAGGAAGTTCAGGACCTGAAAAAGACACATCAGCCCGAGCAGCAGGATGAGAGAAAACCAGGCGAAGCGTGCCAGGCCAATGGGTTGTTTCACGATCTCATTCATCGAAAAGCCTGTATTCCCGTCAGTCTGCGCCCTAGTACGAGGCGATGAATGTCACGAGTGCCCTCATAGGTCGCGACACTTTCAAGATTGAGCAGATGACGCATGGGGCAATGATCCAGGAGGATGCCGACACCACCGAGTAGTTCCCGACCGATCGATGCGACCTTCCGAGCATTGTCGACGTTCGAATACTTTGCAAGGCTGACATGATCCGAGGTGATGTCTCCGCTGGCCTTCAATTCGGACAGTCGATCGACGAGTGCGTGGGAATGAGTGGTCAGCGTGAGCATTTCTGCAAGCTTGTCCTGAACAAGCTGATACGAGGCCAGAGAGCGCCCAAAAGAATCTCTCGCGAGGACGAAGTCACGGACTTCCTGAAGACACGCCTCGGAGGCTCCGACCATCCCCCATGCAATGCCGTACCGAGCCTCATTCAGGCAGCTGAGTGGTGCAGCCAGGCCATCTGCCGAACCCTCGAGTAGTGCGCTTGCGGGAATCGATACGGAGTCAAATGAGAGCTCGGAGGTGCGGGCGCACCGAAGCGACATCTTTCCATCCATCAAACGTGCTGAAAAACCGGGACGATCGGTCTCCA
>CABYSN010000028.1 GCA_902521645.1 Planctomycetota bacterium | reverse complement strand
CGCCTTCGGCACGTCCCATGGTGCGAGGTAGTGACCACCGTGCTGCTTGGCATATTGCCTCACGATGTCATCGAGCAGGCTTGAGGCTCCGAATCGAAACAACGCGGGATTCAGCCAGCTCTCATCGAGTGTTTCATTGACCATGACCAGGTAGTGCAAGGCCTGTTTCGCGGTCTTGATTCCACCCGCGGGTTTCATTCCTATTCTGATCCCCGAAGACATCCACGCCTCTCTGATCGCCTCCAGCATCACCAGAACGACGGGCATTGTCGCTGCCGGAGAGACTTTTCCGGTCGAGGTCTTGATGAAGACCTCGCCATCCGCGAGGGCACCACTGCCTGGCACGCTCGAAGCCGCATCGATCGCGAGATCGCTCGCTCGCCTCACGTTGTCGAGTGTTTCCAGTTCACCCGTCTCCAGAATGATCTTCAGATGCGCGTCTCCGCATGCCTGTTTGATCTCCCGGATCTCATCGGCGACCTGCTGATATCTTCCTGCCAGAAAAGCTCCCCTCGAGATCACCATGTCGATCTCATCCGCTCCCGCTTCGACCGCCTTTGAGACATCCTCCAGTCGAACTGCGAGTGGATACTGTCCGCTCGGAAACGCCGTGGCGACGCTCGCGACCTTGACTCCGCTCTCTCCGAGTGTCTCACGCGCGACTTCGACGAGTTCCGGATAGACACACACGGCCGCCACGTGTGGAAGAGGTTTCGTTCCAGGGGGAAGAGGCGATCCTCCTCCGGGTGCGATCGCCTTGCAGCACAGGCTTCGAACCTTTCCAGCCGTGTCCTTGCCCTCGAGCGTGGTCAGATCCGTCATCGAGACGGCCATGTGATGTCCGGCGAGCTTCGTTTCGTTCTTGATGGAACGACTTGTGAACGATGCCGTGCGTGATTCGACCATCCTGCGATCGACGGTCACATGATTCGGTCGTTGGCTTCGTGTTTCACTCATGTCGCCTCAGGGCTTGAATGCACCGCGAGCGGATGCGAAAAGGCCTGGAAGAGAGGTTCCGCTCTTCAGGACGACTCGCTTGTCGTTCGCCTGCGGGATCTCGTAGATGAAGAGCATTTCATCATGATTGTCGATGACGTAGCAGAATTCGTATGGACGGGTGTCCTTTCCGAATCCGCTCGATGCGGTGATCAGGGTGTACCCTTCGAGCCCGGTGACCGCATCGCCCGCGAAGGCCTTGTTGGCGGGCAGTCTGCCTGCCTGAACGATGGTGAGAGCCGCGATCAGAAAGGCACTTGCGAGAAGGATCGCCGATGCGATCGGGAGTTCTTGTTTCGTGCGTTCATTCATTGGCGCGACCTCTTGATCGTCACGGCGTCATTGTTCAGGTTTCGGTATCCGATGCCGACCAGTTGATTGCGCTGTTCCTCGTACTGAAACGCGACCAGTTCCTGACTCGCTTGATTGACCACCCAGATCACCGGGGTCTTGGTTCCAGCGATCGTCCCGGAGATCGCGACGTATTCCCCGCGTCCGGATGATTGTCCGTCAGCGATCACCGAGGTTCCCGGTGAGAGACTCACCAGGGCCAGTCCCCCAAGCAATGCGATGTTCAGAAGCACGAGGCTTCCAAGTCTTGTTCGAATCATCGGAAGTTCCTTCCCGTGACCTGGGTCAGGTGTCTTCGGTGTAACGCTTGGAAGGGATCATGCTCACCACGACGAGCACCACGCCGAGAGCCATCGCGATCAGAATTCCCAGAAGAGGATTCGTTCCCGAAGCGGTGGGCGTTCTTGGTCCCTCGTTCTGAGCCATCGCGATTTCAGCTGAAAACGTCATCACGAGCAGGAACAAGGTCGTCAGGAGTGCGTTGTATCTGTCTTTTGTCATCATGATCGATCGAGGATACCGCCCTCGGGTGCCTCAAGGCAAGCATGAAAAGGTATCGGACCGCTTCAAATCGACTCCATCGGTTCCAGCACGTGACCCCGGCCTCCGTCAGGGCGCCCCACACAACGAACCACGGGCGAATCGGGGTCATGGCCCAGAACCAGAAGTCGACCTTCCTCCCGGCATCGATTCAGGACGGCCTGTTTGGTGTTCATGTTCGTCCAGGGCTCGACGTCGTAGGCGGTGCTCGCTGAAGGGTGGACGTGGGCTCTTGTCGGGCAGACGTCGCCCGGAAAGACGTATTCATGTTTCCCGTCGGACCATTCGATCGCCTGTTGTCCCCAGGTGTGTCCCGGGACCGGCCTCACCGTCACGCCCGCCAAAATTTCCGACATCCCATCGACGGCGACGATCCGATCCGCGATCGGCTTGAGATGTGATTCGAGATAGGTCTTCGTCATGGTGGAGCGATTGGCGAGGGCGTCCTCCCATTCCCTTGCCTGGACGATGATGCGCGCCTTGGGAAAAGTCGGCTCGAAGCCTCCATCATCCCCTCGCTTCGGATCCGACCAACGGGTGATGCCGCCCGCATGATCGAAGTGCAGATGCGTCAGGATGACGTCGGTGATCTGATCCGGTTCGATCCCGATTTCGGCGAGCGCGTCCACCGCCGTCCGATCCTCCATCCCGAAGATGCTTCGGTCCTTCTCGTTCCATTTCTCACCGTATCCCGATTCGATCAGGATGCGCCTTTCGCCATCCTGCAGCAGCATCGCATTGCACTGGAGTCCGACCCGGTTGGCCTCGTCACGCTCGACCCATTTCGACCAGAGCGCCTGTGGAATGATTCCGAACATGCCACCACCATCGAGTCGGAATCTGCCCGTTCGAAGCGCTTCGGTCTTGAAGGTGTTTGTGCTTCGTTGTTCGGTCATGCCTTGACGCAACGAGCCTTGATGAGTTCCGCCGGGACCCGGCTCATCGCGTTTCGGGTGTCCACGATGAGTCCTGCGTGCGTTCCGATCATCTCGTAGTCGACGTCATCATGGTCCGTGATGATGAGAATGCAGTCGTATCCGGCGATCGTCTCCGGAGTCAATGGTTGTGACTTCAGATCGAACTTGTACTTTCGCATCTCGGGGAAGCTCGGAACATGCGGATCGTGATACGAGACGTTCGAACCGGATTCGGCGAGTCTTTCGATGATTTCGGCGGCGGGTGTTTCGCGCGGATCATCGACGTTCTTCTTGTAGGCCATTCCGAGAACGAGGATGTTCGCACCGTTCATGGCGAGTCGATCGTGGTTCAGTGCCTCGGCCACTCTGGCGATCACGTACTTCGGCATCGCGGTGTTGACTTCGCCCGCGAGTTCGATGAATCGTGTCTGGTGTCCCACTTCCTTCGCCTTCCAGGTGAGATAGAAGGGATCGATCGGAATGCAGTGACCACCGAGGCCCGGGCCTGGGTAGAAGGCCTGGAAACCGAAGGGCTTGGTCTTCGCTGCTTCGACGACCTCCCAGACATCCACGTCCATGTCGCTGAGAACCATCTTCATCTCGTTGATGAGAGCGATGTTCACGGCCCGGTAGATGTTCTCGAGGAGCTTCGCGCTCTCGGCGACTTCCGCACTCGTGACCCGATGAGCCTTCGCGACCACCCTCGAGTACAGCGCCATCGCGAGTTCGGTCGAGACATCGTCGACCCCACCGACCAGTTTCGGGATCTCGCCGGCGCTTCGTCCCGCATTGCCAGGGTCTTCACGTTCAGGGCTGTACGCCAGGAAGTACTCCCTGCCGCATTCGAGACCCGACCCGTCGAGAATCGGCTGCATCTCGTTTCTGGTGGTGCCGGGGTAGGTCGTCGATTCAAGCACGACGATCTGTCCGGGGCGCAGCACTTCCGCGGCCATTCTCGTGGAATCCAGCACGTAACTCAGATCGGGATCATCATGCTTGCCCAGCGGTGTCGGCACACAGAGAAGGATCGCATCCGCTTCACGAAGATCCTCCTTCCGTGTCGTCGCATGAAAGGTGTCGCTCTTCCGGATCATCTCGAAGAAGGCATCACCGAGATGCTTGATGTAGGAGCGACCCTCGTTGATCGCATCGATCTTCCTCTGGTCGACGTCGAAACCGATGACCGAATATCCGTTTTCAAGCAGAGCCTTGGAGAGCGGGAGTCCGACGTAACCGAGACCGACGATGCCGATCCTGGCCGTCTTCGATTCGAATTTATCCAACAACTCGATGGCGACTTTCGAGGCATCCTTGAAAATCGCGTCCTTGTCGACTTCCATCACAGAACCCTTTCGGTTGGTTTTCTCCTGAGGGAGATGTCGATGGTAGCCTCAGCGCTGCAGGTATGGTCGCCAATTTCACGTCCTCTTGAAGAACGGTCGATCATCGAAGTTGGCCGCCGACTTATGGGATCCACGACGTCGGTTATCCGGCCCACCGGACTGATCAGTCGATCAATTCCGATGGGTTTTCCAGCAAACCGACGACGGTGTTCAGGAATCGGGCGCCTTCCGCTCCATCGACGACGCGGTGGTCGCACGAAAGGCTCAGTGGCATGACCGTGCCGACGAACATGCGTCCGTTCTCGGCGAGCACCTTCTCCTTGGCCCGGCCGACCGCGAGGATCGCGACCTCGGGATAGTTGATGATCGGTGTCGCGAACATCCCTCCATAGGAGCCAACGTTGGAGATCGTGAAGGTTCCTCCTGCGAGCCGTTCGCGTTCGATGCTTCGATCCTTGCATCCTCTTGCGAGTTCGCCGACTGCCTGACCCAGTTGCCCGATCGAGAGTGCGTTGGCGCCATGAATGACCGGGACCATGAGTCCGTGATCGGTGTCGACGGCGCATCCCAGGTTGACGGCATCCTTGCGGAGTATCTGGGACTTCGCATCGTCGACGATCGCGTTGAGAGAGGGGTGGCTTCGAAGCGCCTTGCAGATCGCGCTCATCACGAACGGAAGCATGGACATCTTCGCACCAAGCACCTTGGCGTACTCCTTGCGCTTGGCGTCGAGCTGGGTCACGTCCGCCTCGTCGACCACCGTGAAGTGCACCGCGGTCTTGACCGAACGGTCGAGTGCCTCGGCGATCTTGCGCCGCACGCCTCGGAATGGAATCGTTTCGACGACGTTTCCTTCGTCGACCGGCGGGAGGTCCGCTGGGATGGCGATCGCCTGTGGCGTGAAGCCCGAATCCGGGGTCGACGTCGGTCCGGATGCGCCCGAGGCACCGTTCTGGCTGAAACCATGAACATCCGAGGCCGTGACGCGGCCACCACGTCCGGAGCCTGCGATCAGATTGATGTCGACACCGAGTTCCCGTGCGATTCGTCGGACCGCGGGGGTGGCCAGTGCCTTGCCACGGACCTGTTCGCCAGCCTGGTCGTCTTCGGTCTTGCGTGCGAATCGATCACTGACCGTCAATTCACCAGAGACCGATCCGACCACGGTGCCGGCATCTTCGTCCGCGGAGCCCGCGTCGGCGGCTGTTTCCACCTCCGCGACATCGGTGACTTCGGATCCCGAGCCACCGCTTCCGTACCGGACCAGAACCGCACCGACCTTGATCATGTCGCCGGCGGATCCGCAGAGTTCGCTGACGGTGCCGGTCCAGGGACTCGGAACCTCGACCAGAGCCTTGTCGGTCTCCATCTCGGCCAGAGTCTCGTGTTCCTTGATCTCGTCACCGACGGAGACCCGCCATTTGATGAGTTCGGCTTCATCCAATCCTTCTCCAAGGTCGGGAAGAATGAAGTGTGATCGGTCCTTTGGTTGGGTGACGCCTGCCATGGTCGTTCGCCTCGTCGTGTCGGATGGTGATCCGTCGGGTTCGTGTGGTTCGGTGAGGAATCAGTACGCGCGGATCTCGTTGATCGCTTTTTCGATCCGGTCCGCATCCGGGAGGTATTCGGTCTCGAGCTTGTAGTAGGGCATGATCGTGTCGAAGCCGGCCACGCGCTGCACGGGTGCTTCGAGGTGGAGGAAACATCGTTCCATGATCTGAGTCGCGATCTCCGCACCGAAACCACTGGTGCGCGGTGCTTCGTGGACGATCACGCAACGTCCGGTCTTCTTCACGGAGGCCTCGATGGCGTCCATGTCGATCGGATAGATGGTGCGAAGGTCGATCAGTTCGATCGAGTCGTTCGAGCGTTCGATCGCCTGCATGCACTGCACGACGCTCGCGCCCCAGGACACGATGGTGAGCTCTTCGCCCTCGCAGACCGTGCGGGCCTTGCCGATGGGAACGGTGTACTCGTCTTCGGGGACCTCTTCGCGGAACGCGCGGTAGATGCGCTTGGGTTCGAAGAAGATCACGGGGTCTGGATCGCGGATCGCCGAGATCAGCAGACCTTTCGCGTCATAAGGTGATGCGGGCATGACGACCTTGAGTCCGGGCTGATGCGCGTAGATGGCTTCAGGAGAGTCGCTGTGCAGTTCGGGGGCATGGATGCCGCCACCGACGGGCACTCGAATCGTCATCGGCACGGTGAACGCCGAGCGGGTGCGGGTGCGCATGCGCGCGGCGTGCGAACAGATCTGGTCGTAGGCGGGTCCGAGGAACCCTTCGAACTGGATCTCGGGAACCGGTCGCTGCCCCGACATGGCGAGGCCGATCGAGGTTCCGATGATGCCGCTTTCCGCGAGGGGGGTGTCGATGACCCGGTCACCGCCGAAGCGGTTGAAGAGGCCTTCGGTGACTCGGAAGACACCGCCGTTGAGGCCGACGTCCTCGCCGAGGATCATCACGCGTTCGTCCTTCTCCATTTCCTGGACAAGGGCGAGGTTGATGGCTTGTACGAGTGTGAGATTCGCCATGGTTCGTGTTCCTTCCGGCCTCAGGCCTTGGTGGTGGCCTGTTCGGAGGCGATCTGTGAGGGGTCCTGTCCGAGAGAGGTCGTCCGCATCGTGTCACGTTGCTTGGCGATCTGTTCGGGGATGTCTGCGAAGGTCCAGTTGAAGATGTCGTCCCGACTCGGGGTCTCAATGCCTTCGGCTCGTTCGACGGCTGCGGTCACCGTGGCCTCGGCGTGTTCGTCGAGTTCGGTCTGCTGGGCGTCGTTCCACATGCCCTTGGCTTCGAGGAAGGCGCGCATTCTCTTCAGAGGGTCACGCGACTGCCAGAGTGCGACCTCCTCGTCATCGCGGTAGCGACGGGCGTCGTCCGCTGTGGTGTGGTCGCCGAGACGGTAGGTCACCGCTTCGATGAAGATGGGTCGGTTGTGGTCACGGGCCGATTCGATCGCCTTCTTCATGCACCAGGCGACGGCGAAGATGTCGTTGCCGTCACACTGGAGACATTCGACGCCGTAGGCCATGCCGCGCTGGGCGACGGTGGGGGCCGAACACTGGATCGACGTGGGGACCGAGATCGCCCACTGGTTGTTCTGACAGAAGAAGATCACCGGGATGTCGAGGTTGGCCGCGAAGTTCATCGCTTCATGGAAGTCACCCTCACTGGTGGCGCCGTCCCCGAAGAACGTGCAGGCGATCTGGCTCTCGCCCCGATACTTGGCGCCCCAGGCGAGCCCGGTGGCGTGCAACATCTGGGTGCCGATCGGCACGGCGATCGGGGTGCAGTAGTGCTTGCGGTCGATCTGGTTGCCTCGCTCATCGCCCATCCAGTGCTGGAGGATCTTCTCCATGGGGAGTCCCCGCCAGAAGAGGCCGCAGTTCTCCCGGTAGCAGGTGACCATCCAGTCGGTGTCCTCCAGCATGTAGGCGGCGCCGAGGGAAGTGGCTTCCTGCCCCATGTTCTGAGGGAAGGTGCCCATGCGACCGGACCGCTGGAGCTTGAAGGCGATCTCATCGAGTTTTCGGCAGACCACCATGTGCTGGTAGAGCTTCAGGAGGTCCTCATCCGGAATGAGGTCCTTGCCGAGTTTCTCGTCGAACGAACCGTGTTCGTCGAGAATCGAGATGTGGTCGATGTGGGTTTCGAGAGCCTTGGTGATCGGCATGGGATCTGTCCTGTCAGAGTGCCCGAAAGACTCGGGCTGGTGATCATGTCGAAGACGGTGATGGGGCTGCGATCGAGTGATGATTCACCCAGAGGCAGATTGAAGAGTCTACTCGATGCGACCTTCTTCGGCTGAACCGGGGCCAAATTCATGTCGCAATGCAAAAACAAAAGTAATATATTGCGACAAAAAAAGCTCTGACGGCTTCTGAAAGGACTTATAAAATGGGCTTTTTCTTGACCTAGAGTTCCTCGGAGCGTGCCTTGTTCCCTCTCCTCGTGGCCTCATAGGCATTCGCACCAGACAGCGCCAGAAGTCCGGAGCCTGCCCAGCCGAGTGAGACGAGGAGGTCCACCAGTGACTTCTCATTTCTGTTTCCAGCCGCGGAGGTCTTGGTGGGGTCTGCGTCTTCAGCTTGGGAATCTTCTGAGACCACGGCCTGATTCTGGTCGGGCGCAATCCCTGGTCGGTTGGCACCGATCATGTCGAACCAGGAGAGGAGTCCGAGGCTTCCCAGGACCAGGGCGCCTATGGCATTGCCCCTCAGAATCCCTCTGGGATAGCGCATTTTCAAGGCGCCCACCCCGACCCAGATGAAGAACGCGCACAAGCCACCCACCAGAATCATGGTGATCAGAGCGGCGAAGACCACCGCGCCCCACCCGAATTCATCACTGCTCCCGATGGTTTCAGTCGCCATCGTGACCAATGCGATGACCATCCAGATCAATCCAATGGTCCCGTTGAGGATCCAGAACCAGCCTGCGAGCCTGATGGAGGTTGGTGCTTTGAGGATCATGTGGTGGTCTCCTTGTCGGTCCAATGGTAATTCCGATCGCGCCGGTTCACACTCCGACGGCCTGCCCGTCCGACCGCGGGTCACTTCCTGCGCACCAGCCATGATCAAGTCGGTGAATCGCCTGGCCGAGACCGAAGCCCGTATGTCTCTCCTTCGACACCGTGATGTCGTGTCCAAGTGCTCTCAAACTCTCGATCACGGCATCGTCGAAGCCGGGTTCGATGTCGATGGTCAGGCCTTCGCGCCATTGCCAGCGCGGAGCGTCCAGTGCCGCCTGCGGATTGCGGTGGAAATCAACCAGATGAGAAACCACTTGAAGTTGACCTTGTGGCTGCATGAAGCCGCCCATCACCCCGAACGTCATGAGCTCGGTGTCGGGCGCACCTTCCGCCGGGGTGAGCATGCCGGGAATGATGGTGTTGTAGGGGCGTTTTCCCGCGGCGACCACGTTGGGATGACCGTCTTCAAGTGTGAAGCACGCGCCACGGTTCTGCATTGCGATGCCGGTTTCAGGAATCACCACTCCGGAACCGAATCCCATGTAGTTGCTCTGGATCCAGCTGACACAGTTGCCTTCATGGTCGGCCGTCGAGAGATAGATGGTGCCACCCGGCTTGGGGATGCCTGCGTCGAATATCTGCGCACGTGTCCGGTCGATGCCCTCGGAGAGTTTTTTCAGACGATCTGGGTCAAGCAGCTCCGTTGGAGTGGTCTGAAGGTGTTCCGGATCCGCGACCGAACGATGAGCGTCCGCAAATCCGATCTTGAGCGCCTCGATCTGAAGGTGCAACACCTCCGCTGAATCGACCTCCATCGATCCGATTTCGAAGTGTCGAAGCACGCCAAGTGCGATCAACGTCGCAATGCCCTGCCCGTTCGGCGGGATCTCGTTGACGATTCTTCCTCGGTACTCCAGTGCTATTGGTGTGACCCATTCCGAAGCATGTGTCTCCAGATCCTGCATGGTGAAAGATCCACCGCAACGGTTCGAGTCATCGATGATTCGCTGCGCCAGCTCACCATGGTAGAAACTCCGTCCATTCGTCTCGGCGATCGATTTCAACGTGTTCGCATGATGTGGAAGTTTGATCAAGTCGCCTTCCGACGGGGCCCGACCATCACGCAGGAACGTGTTTCGCCAGGTTTCCGAGTCTTCGAAACGCTCTGCGGCGCGCTTCCATGCTCGAGCCGTTTCCGGTGAGAGAAGATAGCCCTCCCTTGCGTGACGAATCGCCGGCTCCAGACATTCCGCAAAGTCGAGTGCGCCGAAACGATGATTCATGTCCACCCAGGCTCTGACCGCACCCGGCACCGTGACCGGGTCCCATCCGCGCGTGGGAAAGGCGTCCATCGTCAGAATCCGATCGACGTCGAGCCCGATCGGCGAACGTCCCGAACCGTTGAGACCGTGCAATTCGCCCGACATCCATGCAAGCGAGAAGGCATCGCTCCCGATGCCGTTCGAGGTCGGTTCGACCACGGTCATGCAGGCGGCGGTCGCGATCGCGGCGTCGGCGGCGTTTCCACCACGACGGATCATTTCAAGGCCGGCTTGGGCTCCAAGCGGAACGCTGGTCGCGACGATCGAACGAGCGAGTATCGGTTGGCGTCGCGAGCTGTGGGGGAGAGACCATTCGAATTCCGTCATGGCATCCAGACTACCACGAAGCGTTCCTTTTCATCAGTGTCCATAATCGGCGCAGGACCACATGTTGCGGGTGCGTGCTTCATCTGGTTTGTCTCGATTTCAAGATACGGAAAATGATTCGCATCCTGTTTTCAAATCTGATTCGGTCTTTCGATCCTCGAGACCTTTCGTTGATCGTGTTGTTGATTTTCGGGATGGATGCAAAGTCTCGAGGCTTGAACTCGCTTGATCAGAGGGATCCCGTGCGTTGAGGGCCAATGTTCCTCATGTACCTTCCTCGATGAATGCGACGACACCCGGGCCGTCGGATGATTCTCGGGTCCGGGTGTCGTCGCATGGCTTTATGAGAAGGGTTCTTCTGCTCGGTTCGCCTTTGTTTCAGGCCTCGACCTTTCGTCCCGCATCGATCCTGGCTCGCGCATAGTCGACGGCAGCCTCGTACGCGCTGGCATGGTTCCTGGTTTCTTCGAGAACCTCCTGAGTGGTCGATTCGATCTTTTCGATCTTCGCATCGATCTCCGGTTCAGTCAGACCGAGATACAGTCCTGCAAGTCTGATGAGGCCGCCCGCATTGGCGATGAAGTCAGGTGCGTAGATCACGCCCTTGTTCTTGATCAGCTGTCCGTCCCGATCCGGATCGACCAGCACGTTGTTGGACGTTCCGCACACGATCGAGGCTTTCATTGAGTCGATCTGTTCGGGCCCGAGGACGCCGCCCAGAGCGCATGGGGCCAGGATGTCGAGATCCTTGCTGAAGAGGTCTTCGTCATCCCCGATCACCTTGATGTCGAGTTCCTCGGCGGCACGTTTGATGGCATGAGGATTGACATCCGTTCCGATGACCATGCCTCCGTGATCCACGATCATTTTGGCGAGTTTGTAGCCGGTCATGCCCAGGCCCTGGACGCCGACGGTCACCCCTGCGAAATCAACCGGACGTCCTGCATGTGCGAGACATGCTTTCATTGCGTTGAACGCCCCCAGACTGGTGAAGGGCGAGGGGTCGCCTCCGCGGGAGACGTTCACTCCGCCCATCACATACTTGGTTTCGTTCCCCATCCAGTCGCAGAATTCCTCGTTCACACCGACATCTTCCGCTGCGATGTAATTGCCTCGAAGCGTATCGACGAATCGCCCCATCGCCCGGCCCTGCGCTTCAGTTGCCTGCTGTCCCGGAGTGTCCAGAAGAATCACGCTCTTTGCCCCGCCCATGGCGAGGTCTGCCGCTGCGGCCTTGTAGGTCATGCCTTCTGAAAGTCGCAGAACGTCATGAATGGCTTCCGCTTCGGTCGCGTAGCACCAGCGTCTGGTACCGCCCAGGGCATCACCCAGCGTGGTGTCGTGGATCGCGATGATCGCGCGCAAACCGCTCTCGGGGTCCTGATGAAAGACCACGCGCTCATGGCCCATGACCGACATTTCCTGAAGCATCTTCATGTCATTCCTCTTGGAGTTGTTGATGTTGAAATTTCGAATCTACATTGATTGAAATCAGAGTGCCTGGCCTTCGAAGATCGAGCCTTCACCGAATTGCGGGATCTGGGTCTGATCGACCTTCTTTCCCTGTCCTCTGGCCGAAGCATCAGGGGTGGATTCAGGAATGGCGTAGTTGGAGTTCGGAAGTCCCTTGGACCACTCGAATGCGGCATCCGCAGCGGAAACCATCGAGACGTCCGAATTGTTTCGAAGCTCCATCCTCTTGATCTCGATGTCGTGCTCGAAAAGCGTGAAGAGATGCTCGACTATGGATCGCTCCTGTTCGAGGTCCTTGCCACTCAGACCGCTTCTGATGTTCAGATCGAGCTTCGAGAGTGCACAGATCATCGCGTGCAGCTTGATGAAGCAGTGCGAAATCCGTTCCTGGGTCAGGTGATCGGTGGCGAACTTCTCCTTGAGCTCCGTCGCCATTCTCTTGAATTCATGGCTCAGTTCGCGAGTCATCGTGGTGATCCGGTTGCCAAGTGGCGCGAGTGAATCATCGATCGCGGTCAGCGTGGGCACCGACCGCTTGACTCCAAGGAACACTTCCGCACCGAGCCGAGCACCGGCAGCCATGTTCTTGAACGGCGAGTTCTTGATCTCGAGCATCGATTCCAGCAACGGCTTGGCCCCGTAGTTGCAGACGAACTGGTGCATCACCTCGTTCGCACCCTCGACGATTCGATTGATACGGCTGTCGCGCCACAATCTCTCGATCTCGTTCTCCGCCATGTAGGACTCTCCGCCCATGATCTGAATGCAGTCTTCCGCGACGAGCCATCCGTGATCGGAGCAGAAGACCTTGCACATCGCGGTCTCCACCATGATGTCCTTGTCACCGCGATCGAGGAATCCCGTCGTCATGTAGAGCATGGCGTCCATCGCGTAGCACCACGCAGCCATGCGTGCGATCTTCTCTCTGGTCTGAGCGAAGTCTCCGATTGGTCGCTGGAACTGATTTCTGTAGGTGGCCCACTTCAGCGCCTGTTCATAGGCATATGATCCCGCGCCCACCATGCCGGCTGAAAGGGTGCATCGTCCGTAGTTCAGACAGGTCAGTGCGACGTTGAGACCCTTTCCTTCATCGTGAAGCCTGTTTTCTACGGGAACCTTGACGTCGGTCAGTTTGATTCGCGCCTGCCAGGTTCCTCGTATGCCGCACTTCGCCCGGTTGCGGCTGAAGATGTCCACCCCTTCCATGTTCGGGTAGCAGATCAGCGCCGTGACCTTGGTCTTCTTCTTGCCGGTCTTGGGGTCGTCGATCTGCTGCTTCGCCATCACCGTGAAGAGGCCTGAAAGTGCGCCCGAAGTCGCCCACTTCTTCTCACCGTTCAGGATGTAGTGGGTTCCGTCCTCGGAAAGTTCGCATGTCGTCTCCTGCCCACCCGCATCGCATCCGACGTTGGGTTCCGAGAGGCAGAATGCGGACAGGGCGTTGCTCGCCATCCTCGGAAGGAATCGTGCCTTCTGTTCATCCGTCCCGAAGAGCATCACGGCCTTGCATCCGATCGATTGATGCGCCGAGACCAGCACCGCGGTCGAGCCGCAGGTGCGTCCGATCCGAGTGAGCACCCTGTTGTAACTGGTGATGCCGAGGCCCAGGCCTCCGAATTCCGCGGGAATGGTCATGCCCAGAACACCGATGTCGAAGAGTCTCTGCACCGTGGCGGGAGGAATCTCCTGCTTCTGATCGATCTCGATGGTGGGGTGTTCGTTCTTCAGATAGACGTCAAGTCGCTCCAGAAGTTCGTTACAACGAGCGGTCTCCTCCGCCGTATTCTCCGGATAGGGGAAGCACAGCTTCTCATTGATGTTTCCGTAGAAGAGGTTCTTGGCATGTCCGAGTGAATCCGGATCCGGACCGAGCATTTCGAGTCCGCTCTGGATGTATTCTCGATCCTTGCTCGAGACCTTCTTGAGTTCCTTCTGGAGGTTGCTTTCAGCAGTGGTCATGTGACGGCTTCCAATTCAGCGTTGTCGGGAAAGAAAGGCTTCGAGTCGCTCGCGAGCGACGGGGGTGTGTCGGAGTGACACGAGAAGTCTGCGTTCGGTTTCGAGTCCGGTCATGAATCCATGGTCCATGCCGCTTCGCACGCATTCGATCACGGCCTTCGCGGATTCTTCATCCGAAAGCTCCGATTCAAGTTCATCGAGCGCGACGATGAGAACATCGCGGCTCATGTCGTCCAGGCAGCGAGGGGTCTCCCAGCGCCGATGTCGTGGGTGCTGCGCCAACCAGCTCCGCCCTGCCTCTTCGAGCAAACCGGAGTCGGTGACATGGCCATCAAACAATCCGGTGGGAAGGGCATCGCTCTTCCACGGCCTGCCCGTTGCGGTCGCACGGATCGCATCGACCGGGGACATCCGGGCGGAAAGCATCTGGGTGCCGCCCCATCCCGGACAGAGGCCAAGCCCGGCTTCGGGAAGGCCGACGAGATACGGTCTGCCATCAGCCGGGGTTTCGACTGCGATCATGCCATCGCAGTGCATCGCGATTTCAAGTCCGCCGCCAAGCGCGCTGCCATTGATGATGGCGACGCTCGGGCAATCAAGGTTGGTGATCCTGAGATAGGCCGCCGCCGCTCGTTCGAGGTAGCCGAACAGCAGGGGATCGTCCTTTGCTTCGATCTCCGCCAGATCCGCTCCCGCGACGAAGGCACGATCCGAAGCGCTGCCGAGAATGAGACCCACGGTGGGAGGTCGGCTTTCGATCTCGTCGAGCGCGGCATGGAGCTGTTCGATCAACCACTCGTCGAGCACGACCATCCCGCCTCTTGGATTGTCGGGATTCGGCACCATCTTGAGTGTCGTGACACCACCTTCCTCCTTCAGTTCCAGTTGGTGTCCTTGGTCGCTCATCGTCTCCGATTCCCTGTCAGCGCCGATCGCGCTGATGTGATCGTTGTGGCTCATTTCAGTTCCCGACCGCGAGGCAGGCGGGGGGATGTCTCGATCCGTCAGTCGTCCGGACCCGGATATTTTCCAGACCTTCGATGATAGCGGCTCCGTCGCTTCGGCTCCATTTTCAGGGTTTTCAGTCTTTCCAGAGCCTTCTGATGCGTTTCTGGGCTTCCTCACCGCGAATCACCGAGGCGGATAACTCGCCTCCTTTGAGGACCTGCTGACGGATTTTGTCGCCCTCAAGCTCATTGAGCCACTCTTTTGTGACTCGAATGGCGTTCGGACCTCCGGCCAGAATCCGCTTGGCGTGCCGTTCCACCGTCTGATCGAGTTCTTCCAGTGGAACGCATTCATCCACGAGGCCGTAGGCGAGTGCGGCCTCTCCGTTCATCGTGCCACCGGACAGAAGAAGGCTGCGTGCCCTGCCGGTCCCGATTCGTTGGATCAACCAGGGAGCGACCACTGCGGGGCATATGCCCAGATCCACTTCCGGATATCCGATCTTGGCTTCGGGGTGGGTGATCGCGAAGTCGCAGATCGCAAGCAGTCCGCAGCCTCCACCGATCGCCGCTCCGTGCGCCCGTGCGATCGTGGGGATCTTCAGATCCCGAATCCGGATGCTGATTTCGGCCAGTCCCTTGAGCATGTCGCCCATCGCGGAAGGATCGTCACGAACCCCCTTGAGATCCATGCCCGCGCAGAAGGCCTTTCCTTCGCCTTCGATGATCATCAGACGAAGATCGGAATCCGATTCGACCTCACCGATCACGCTCCCCAGTTGATCGATCATCTCGGAGGAGAGTGCATTGCGACTTTCCGGTCGTTGCAACCGAACTCGTCCGATGCCTTCGTTCTTCGACAATGAAACCAGTTCGAGCGTCATGGTCATCCTCCTTTTCGGAACCAGTTCTTTTCAAGCATCGCTGCCGCCTCCGGGTGACGAGCGGTGTCCAAGGATCTTTCAAGAGCACCATCAAGCACCTGGTCCTCTTCGGCCGATTCGAGCTCGTTGAGCCACGACTTG